>CALBQZ010000001.1 GCA_937899735.1 uncultured Clostridia bacterium
CATACGGTGCTTGGGTAGTCAATATAAATTGCTCCGCTTACGCGCTACAAAGTTAATATTTAATTTGTGACATCATTATACAGAACGAATGTATGCTTGTCAATATAGTTTCTTCAAAAAAGTGTCGTGTAGGTGAAAAAGCTTTGAAGTAACAAGTGTATGTAAACGGATTGTATTTTGTAGTGTAGGTGTGATATAATGTGCTTATTAGAAATATGGGGGATGAAAATATGCATAAAGTATTTGGTGTTAAAGAAAAAGCTGAATATGAAGATAGAGAAGGTGCATATTTAATCCCTGTTCATAACAATAAAATAGGTGTAATAAAAACTGATAAAGGGTACTTTCTGCTTGGTGGCGGTATAGATAAAAATGAAAGCCACGAGGATTGCATAAAAAGAGAATGTATTGAAGAAACCGGCTATACCGTTGCAATAAAAGAAAAAATATGTTCCGCTGAAACCTATACCACACATCCAAAATTAGGGTATTTTCATCCTGTTCAGAGTTATTATGTTGGTGAACTCAAAGAAAGAGTTTCTGAACCAATAGAAACAGACCATACTTTAATATGGTTCAAATATGAAGAAATAAAAGGCAAAATGTTTGCTGAAATGCAGAATTGGGCATTGGAACAATATGCAGATAGATTAAAGGAGTGATAGTATGAATCAAAATGAATATTGGAACTCAGTAGCAGAAGAAAAGAAATTTACTACGGTGTTAGATATTGAGTTGTTTTCGAAATATGTTTCTAAGGATTGCAAAATTCTTGATGTGGGTTGCGGTTATGGCAGAACTCTAAATGAATTGGCAGAAGCAGGTTTTGCTGATTTAACGGGCATTGATTCTGCTGAGAATATGATTAAAAGAGGATTGCGAGAATACCCGAAGTTAAATCTTGTTGCTAATCCTGATGGAGTAATACCCTTTAAGGATAACTCTTTTGATGCAGTGATATTATTCGGAGTTCTCACTTGTGTTCCCGATAATGAATCTCAAAAAGAATTGTTAAACAATATCAAAAAAATATTGAAGCCCGGTGGCGTAATTTATATTAACGATTTCCTTTTGAATTCCGGTTTGAAAAGATGGTTGTTTTATAAAAATGCACAGAAGAAAACCGGTATATACGGAGCATTTAAAACCTATGATGGTGCAACGGTACGCCATCACGCAGAAGACTATATCCTTAAATTACTTTCTGATTTTAATAAACTTGATTATAAGAAATTTGTTATCCCTACAATGAACGGAAATAAGTCAAATTCATTCGGGTTTATTGGTGAATTGAACAAGTGAAGTACTACTCTGCGTAATAACAGTATATATCAAGGAAAAAATGGTGTGATGGTTATGAAAAAGATATTAAACTCAAATACCATAAAAATTATTGCGATAGTGGCAATGACCATTGACCATATTGCTTGGTTGGTTTTTCCGGGATATGATGACGGAATTGTACCTGTTGTATTGCATATAATCGGCAGGCTCACTTGTCCGATTATGTGTTATTTTATAGCGGAAGGTTATCACTACACTAAAAATATAAACAAATATACTCTGCGATTATTTGTGTTTGCATTTATATCTCATTTCGCTTACATATTCGCTTCTTCAAGTTTCATTGATTGGAAATCCTTTATCCCATTTTACTACGGAGATATTTTCAATCAGACAAGTGTTATGTGGCCTCTTGCATGGGGCTTGGTAATGCTCCGTGTTGTAAATAGTGAAAGAATAAAATCAAGCATAAAAGTTATTCTTGTATTACTTATTTGCGTTATTACCTTCCCAAGTGACTGGAGCTGCATTGCAAGTCTTTGCATTATGGCTATCGGCACAAACAGAGGAAATCTCAAAAAACAGATGTTATGGATGATTTTTTATGTAGCCCTTTATTCTGTTGTATACTTCTTTGCACTTGATAAGCTTTACGGGATTATACAAATGGGGGTTATCCTTTCAATACCGGTTATTATGCTGTATAACGGACACAGAGGACACAGCCCCAAGATAAACAAAATTATGAAGTGGCTTTTTTATATATACTACCCTTTACATCTGTTTATCATCGGTTATATTCAATACATAGGCTAACCGATATAATATATTAACAAAATTTATGAGGTACAAATATGCATAGATTTACAATAAAACCTTTAACTCCTGAACTGAATAAAG
>CALBQZ010000002.1 GCA_937899735.1 uncultured Clostridia bacterium
AAGGGTGCTGTCTGATGTAAATATCTTAACAAAACCCTCGGGTGCTATCATAACCGCCGCCCAGAGTGCTATGGAATATGTTAAACAAGTGATTAAAAGCAGACGGAAGGTTTTCTTAACTCTGCCCGCATTTTTAGCACCAAAATTGTAGCTTGTAATCGGCTGAGCACCTTGTGCAATTCCCTGCAGAGGTAACATTGCAAACTGCATAACGCTTGTCATAATGGTCATAGCACCGACTGCAATATCTCCACCATATTTAAGGAGTGAAGAATTAAAGCAAACGGAAATCACACTTTCGCTTGACTGCATAACAAACGCCGCTGTCCCGAGTGCGATACAAGGCAGTATTATGTCTGCCCGTAGTTTTAAGTTTTCTTTCTTTAGTTTGAGGAGTGTCTTTTTGCCGCAAAGGAAAGAGATAATCCATACACAAGAAAGCATCTGCGAAATAATGGTTGCAAGTGCCGCACCTTTTACACCCATTTGGAATCCAAAAATAAATATTGGGTCAAACACAATATTACACACCGCACCGATAATTACCGAAACCATCGATACTGTGGTAAAGCCCTGTGCAGTTATGAATGTATTCATGCCCAGGGTCATCTGCACAAACAGAGTGCCGATGGCATATATGCTCATATAATCGGTTGCATAGCCGATTGTGTTTTCGCTTGCACCAAAGGCAAGGAGCAAGTCCTTGTTCCATATAAGCAAAACTGCGGTCAGGATAACCGACACAACAATCTGCAGACTAAAGCAGTTGCCAAGCGTCTTTTCGGCAGATTCATTATCCTTTTCACCCATAAAGATAGACGCCCTCGGTGCACCGCCTGAGCTTACTAACGCAGCAAAAGCTGAAACAAGCATAATTATCGGCATACAAACACCAACACCCGTAAGTGCCAAACTGCCATCACCAGGCATATGACCTATGTATATGCGGTCAACTATATTGTAAAGCATATTGATAAGCTGTGCCACAACCGTTGGAATGGACAGTCTGAACAAAAGCTTACCGATAGGCTCTGTCGCTAAAAATTCCTTTTTGTCATTCATTTAATATAACACCTTATTTTCTTATATAATTCATCCAAACTACTATTTTAATCTATAATAACAAGTTGACTTGCCCGAACCTTCACGCTTTAGCTCTCCTTCGCTTACCATTTTACGAAGTGCCCCTTCAACGGAGCTTATGCTGAGTGACGGACAGAGTTCTCTGATATCCTGTTTGGTAAAGCGCCCCACCTTATTCAGTGATGCCTTTCTTACCATTTCGATTGCAGGAAGTTTTTCTTCTACGATGGAAAATCTGTCTTCAAAGTCTTTATATGCAGCAAGGATAGTACCAAGGATATATTTTATAAACGGTGTTGCATCCTCTAAGCCCTCATGCCAACCATCCTGAGATTTGTTAAGGGAATCGTAGTATAAATCTTTATTGCTTGCAATTTTAGCTTCAAGCGAGATGTATTTACCAACATAAAATCCGCTTCTGTAGAGTAACAAGGTGGTAAGCAGTCTTGACATTCTTCCATTACCATCATTAAAAGGATGAATGCAGAGAAAATCGTGAATGAATGTGGGAATTGCAATCAATGGTTCAAGTTCAAAATTGCCGATAACTTTATTATATTCTTCGCAGATTTTATCAAGCGCCTCTTCAGTTTCATAAGGTGCCAGTGGTGTAAACAGAACTTCTGAATGTCCGTCAGGATACGTAGCACTGATATAATTTTGCACACTCTTTGTTTTGCCAGCCATAGGGTTATTCATATGAGTGTACATAATCTTATGGAGCTGAAGTATATAGTTTTTTGAAACAGGAATCGCATCAAAATTCTCGTGGATGATATTAAGAGCATCTCTGTATCCCGCAATTTCTTGTTCATCACGGGTTCTGGGAGTCGTTTTTTCTGCTACAAGTTGTTTAATACGTGTATTTGTTGTAACGATACCTTCGATTGCATTGGAAGACTCTGTGCTTTGTACCTTTGCGATTTCCACAAGTTTTTCAAGCTCTTCCGGGCGCATCTTTAAATAGAAGTCCTGTTTTCCAGCTTCTTTATATATGCTAGCTACAAGACCGAGAAGTTCAGAATCCCATTTATGTTCTTTGATTATCGAATAATTAAATATTCTCATGCCCTTAATCTCCTTTCTTTCCCTTAAATATTATCACATATTAAGGGAATTGTCAATATATTAAGAAAATTTACCCTTATTTATTTTCTCTTTTTAAGGTATAGTTATTCTGTCAAACTGTTTTATCATTTCATATATTTTTATCTAACATTTTTCTAGCACTTTTCTAGCGAAAACCCAAAAAAGCTATCTAAAAGTGGCAATACGAAATTAGCGAGAACAGTAAAGGCTTTGAAGGAATTTATCCCCTCAAAGCCTTGATTTTAT
>CALBQZ010000003.1 GCA_937899735.1 uncultured Clostridia bacterium
CGTTACTCATCACTTTCACGCGCATTCCCAGAAAGAGCAGAAGTTCTCTTCGCTAAGGCTGAGGAAACAGCAAAAGAAAGATATGAACACCTTACTCGTCTCCAGGCTCTCTATGCTCCAAAAGAAGACTAATTAAAAGTTTTCATATAGAAAAACAGGACCTCACGAAAGTGGGGTCCTTATTTTTTCCTGTTGACAAGTGCAAAATTTAAATATAAAATCTAATTGTACACTATATAATGTAACGAGGTGTGAACTATGAAAAGATGTCCTGCTTGTAAATCAGTTTATGACGATAATAATTTATTTTTCTGTACAAACTGTGGTTCTAATTTGGTGGACGAAGTAGTTGAGGAACCAACTCCACAGCCTACACCACCCCCTGTTGCTCCACAATATAATTATAATCACAACAACCAATATAATACTCCACCTTGCAAGTATTGTACACATTGTGGTAACCCTTGTGACCCGAAGGCTGTTATCTGTGTTAAATGTGGTATGCCTTTTGCTGATACATATCACAATTTTCCAAGAGAAGACGACAAGCCATCAGGAATACTGAAATTCTTCTGTTTCTTCATTCCAATTCTCGGTCTTATTCTCTATCTTGTAAACATGAAAGATAAACCAATCAGTGCTAAGGCTTATGGTAAATCCGCTCTTATAGGCTTTATTATTGGCATTATTCTTTATGTTCTTCTATTTGTTTTTTCATTTCTGTTTCCATTTTTTGTAGTTTCTTTTGGTCCGGTTGTAAATGGTTACGAATTTGAAACAGAAATCTTAAATTCAGGAATCTGCTCAATTTTATAAAAGCAAAAAAATTGTCCTTACCGGGTAACTCCGATAAGGACTTTTTTATTTTCTGGTATCTCCATAAATTAATTCATAATTCTCTCTATGGAATTTATCGTGTTCTTTCCAAGTTTTTGAGTATTTTGAAATATATGGCTCAACCATACCTATTATAAAATATAAGTAATCAGTATCAGCCGGATTAATTGCTGCATCAATGGATTCCATACCGGGATTGCAGATTGGACCCGCCATCAAGCCTTTACACTCATAAGTGTCGTAAAACTTTGCAAAGCTCTCGGCTTGTTCAGGATACTCCACAGCAATTACCTTTTTCCAATAAGCCTTTGTCGGGTCGCATTGTATTTTCATTCCTGCATTTATTCTGTTATGAACAACTGAAGAAACCATTGGTCTTTGTTCGTCGAGTCTTGCTTCTTTTTCAATAATTGATGCAAGTGTCAGTATCTCGTGAAGCGAAAACTCACTCTCAGCCACTTTCTGCATAAACTCGTCATTGAAAACTCTTTTTGTACCATTCAAAAACATTATAAGAATGTCTTTTGCTGTTGCATTTTCAGGAATGTCGTAGGTAAGAGGGAAAATATAACCCTCCAAGGCAAAACAGACATTTTCCTGATTCTTCAAATCTTCAAGAAATGGATATTTTGTAAAATCAACCCATTCATCATAGGTCTGGGCAAGATTTATAAACTCCTCATTCGTACATAGTCCTTTTTCCTCTAAAAGCCAGGAAATTCTTAATAAAGTATATCCCTCAGGAATAGTGACTTTGACCGTTGGTATCTGTGTTGGTGTTGGTGTTTCTTCCGGCTCCTCCATATTCTTGCAGGATGCAAAGGCAAAAATTATGGAAAATACAAGTAATAATGCAATAATTCTTTTAATCATAGTAATCCTTTGTTTTTATTTAGTATATCATTATAATACAATAAATTACATAAAAATACAAGACGGACAGTACATTTCCATACTGTCCGTCATTTTTAATTATTCAAGAAATTAATATTTCTTTCTTGCCACATATGATGTGTGGAGAATTTCATGAGCCTTATGGCTACCTGGTTTACCAAGATACTCTGTATAAAGAGTCTTGATTGCTTCGTTTTCGTGTGATTTTCTTACAGCGTTGTTTCTGTCAGCTGTGTAAAGAGCTTCTGCACGACGAGCCTTAAGGTCAACGAAGTTACGAACAA
>CALBQZ010000004.1 GCA_937899735.1 uncultured Clostridia bacterium
AAAACTTAAAAAAATCAGTTTAATCCAAGCATTTTTTCAAGTTCATCCATCGCTGACCCGATTTCAATTTCTAATTCACGGATATTTGCCATGATTTCTTCTGTACTTGGGTACTCAATCGGCACATATTCGGTTTTCTTATACTTATTGATTGAAAGGTCATAGTCGTTTGATACGATTTCGTCTTTACCGACGAAGAAAGATTTTTCTGTGCGTTCTCGTTGAGATTCTTCGCTCTGCTCAGAATGACAATCTTTAAATCGTGCGATGATATCAGGGATATCATTTTCGTCAATAGGTGTACGTTTATCGTCAAGTGTGTGTCCGTCTGCCTGCATATCATAAAACCACACATCTTTTGTGCCTGACGGGTCTTTCTTGAATACAAGAACAGCAGTTGAAACACCTGCATAAGGCTTGAACACACCTGATGGCATTGAAATTACAGCCTGCAAGCAATTGTTTTCAATAAGTTCTTTTCTGATTGACTTATGTGCATTTGATGAGCCAAAAAGGACACCATCGGGAACAATACAAGCACATCTGCCACCGATTTTAAGTGATTTTATAAATAAAGCAAGGAACAAGAGTTCTGTTTTCTTTGTTTTGCAAAGTGCTAAAATATCCTTGCTGATATCTTCCTGGAAAACGCTACCTGTGAATGGTGGGTTTGCAAGAATAAGTGAATACTCATCACGGACAGTATTATCATCAGAAAGTGAGTCCTGACGGTTGATATTTGGCTCTTCAACATCATGAAGAAGCATATTCATAGCACCGATACGAAGCATTGTCGGGTCAGTATCAAAACCATTGAACATTGTTTTGTTATAATGCTCTGCAACATCTTTTCGCATCAGTTCAGTTTTATAATTATTCTGGATATATTTTGCACTTCCCAAAAGGAAACCTGCACTACCCATTGCAGGGTCAAGAATTTTATCGTCAATAGTAGGACGGACAAGTTCAACCATCATATCAACGATATGACGAGGAGTTCTGAACTGACCTAATGCACCTGCAGAGGACATAAGTCCAAGGCAATATTCATAAACATCACCCATAATGTCTTTATTACTCATATCAATTTCGTTAAGGGTATCAACACAGACTGCAAGAACTTTTGGTGTCGGAATAAGGAAAACAGCATCGTTCATAAAGCGAGAGAAAGCAGTATCTTTTCCCTCACCGTTAACTGATTTGATAAATGGGAACACAAAATTTCTCACAGTATCAAACATTACATTTGGCTCTGAATTATGGAACTTTTTCCAACGGAGTTCACTATAAGCAATGCTTGTATTACCATCGTCAGGTGTGAATTCGCCATCCTTGAAAATCTTGCTCTTATATGCAAATCCAAGTGCAGCAGCATTACCCTCTCTTCTGATTTCATTATCATCAAGAAGCTTCATAAACATAAGGTATGTAATCTGCTCAAGCACTGTTGTTGGTGAAGATATACCCGCTGTCCAGATAGTATCCCAAATCTTATCAATTTTTGATTTTAATTCGCCTGTAATCATTGCTATTCCCCTAA
>CALBQZ010000005.1 GCA_937899735.1 uncultured Clostridia bacterium
TTAGATAAAATCGCACTTACAGATGCAGAAAGGAACGGTAAACCAGAATGCAAGAGTTCACACAGCTTGTTGAAATCCTTGAAAACTACGTGGAAGTCGAAGACATCTCTCCCGAAAGCAATTTTAGAGCTGATCTTGAAATGAGTTCATTCGACACAATGTGTCTTGTAACAGATGTTAAAACTATTTTTGGAGTTGACCTTAAAGCAACTGATTTTATCGACTATAAAACAGTTGGCGAAATGGCAAATTATATCGCATCTGTCAGAAAATAATTTTATAAGTAAAAGCTCTCTGTAACCGAAAGGAAACAGAGAGTTTTTTGTTTGTCAAATTTATCTTATTTCAATTTGAATTCAAGAACAACAGGATTATGGTCGGAATACACAAAGTCCGTTTTTACATTTTCAACAGAAACTGACTCTACGTTGTCTGTTACAAGAAAGCCATCCACAATTATTGTAAAATTGCCTTCCTCATACGGAACATCGCAATTTCGACAAGTTGGTACTGGTATATCGTTTTTATATTCTACACACCTTTTAATACAATCCGGCAAAAGGTCTTTTGGAAATGGTTGTGCCCAACCAAAATCTACCTTTTGTCCACCATTAAGTTTTTGGGTTGAATCCCCTGTAAAATCGTGATTAAAATCACCACCACAAACACAATAGTTGCCCTTTTCATATTCTGCTTTCATATCATTAAAAAGCATTGTCATCTGTGCAGTTCTGATTTCATCACTACCACCATACGCTGAAAGATGCACATTGAAAATCACAAGTTCTTTACCATTTTCAACAGGGACTCTTGATACAGAATAGCATCTGTCAAGGTCCAAAAACTTGCTGACACTTTCTGATATTGGCAAGCTGCGTCTTAATGAGGATAAAATATTATATCTGCTCAAAGTAAGAATACCTGCTTTAGATGCTCCGTGTGGCTCGTTAAAAGGATACATCAAAAATGCAGAATTATAATTCACTGCAAAGGCACTTGAAAGATTATTAAATCTTTTTTCAAGAATTTCACGCTGATTAATATGATAACTTCGTGTTGAATCGAAATCCACTTCCTGAAAGAGTATAAAGTCAGGCCTATAATACTCAACGGTATCTCCTGCCATTTCTACACACTCTAAAACGCTTTCTTCACTCTCTGCCCAACTCTGTGTGCCACCGTCCATAAAAAACGTAAAATCCTGAGTATAAGCACCAAATCCAATGTTTTGAGTTACTATTGTATAGCTTTCACCTATTTTCACTTTCCCATTCTCACCTGTATTTATAGGTGTAATCACCTGATTATCCTCAATTCGTGAATAACTGAGCAATACATACCCAAGATATCCCCCCACAGCAATTAACAATGCCAGTAAAAAACATAGAAGAATCTTGATTAACTTTTTCCCTTTCGACATAATCATCCCTACCTTTCAATACAAGTATACCTTATCTTAAAAGATATTTCAATAAAAAAATCCCACTGAAACCAGTGGGATTCATATGTTTAAAAAGAATTATTCACCTTTCATTTCAAGGAGTTTAACCTTTCCATCATAAGATGCCTGTGAAACCTTGATTGAGTCAAAGATTGCAGCTTTGATATCATCAGGAGTTGCTCCAAGTTCTTTTGAATAGCTATCAGGAATGAAAAGATTTACATCCATGATATCTGCAAGTCCGTCAACATCAATACCACTTTCAATACCCTTTGCAGCGTATT
>CALBQZ010000006.1 GCA_937899735.1 uncultured Clostridia bacterium
AATTCTTCTTTGGTCAATTCTTAAATCGTTACCCTGCTGCATATGGTTGTCGATAATTGCACAAAGGAGGTTGTTTGCAGCTGTAATTGCATGCATATCGCCTGTGAAATGAAGGTTGATATCTTCCATAGGAATAACCTGTGAATATCCACCACCAGCGGCCCCTCCTTTAACACCGAAAACCGGTCCCATTGATGGCTCGCGAAGTGCGATACAAGCATTCTTTCCGATTTTGTTCATTGCCTGACCAAGACCAACTGTGATAGTAGTTTTACCCTCACCTGCCGGAGTTGGGTTAATAGCAGTTACAAGGATGAGTTTTCCGTTTTCTCTGTCTGCATATTTTTTGTTGAGTGAGAGAGGAAGCTTTGCCTTATATTTGCCATACATTTCAAGGTCATCAACCTCAATGTTAAGTTTTTTTGCAATTTCTGTAATTGGTAAACAAGGTGTTTGCTGTGCGATTTGAATATCTGTAAGCATAATAATTTTCCTCCTGATTTTATATTATCAGTAATTTTTTTAACATATTCATCTCGTCCTTTGTTGGAACGGGAATGTTTGCCATAGGAAAAGGAATCTGCATATTGTCATATTTAGTCTGACAAATCTTCTTGAATGGTAAAAGTTCAACTTTATCAATGCAAGAATGATTCTTAATGATTTCGTTGAGTTTCTCTATGTTTTCCTCGTTATCATTAAGAGTTGGAATAATAACCTGTCTTAACGTAACAGGAATTTCATGTTCATTTAAATAATACAAAAATTCCATTGGTTTTTCAAGTGAACAACCAACATTTTTTATATACAAATCATCATCCGTATATTTAATATCCAGTAAAGCTCTGTCCGTTTCGGTCAGCAACTTTTTAACTTTATCGTTGAGAATACTGCCTGATGTGTCAAGGCAGGTATTAATACCGTTCTCGTGACAGAGTTTAAAGATTTCATAGCCGAACTCGGCTTGTAAAAGTGGCTCACCACCAGAAAGGGTAATCCCACCCTTTTCACCGAAATATTCTTTATAGTGCAAAGCCTTTTCCACAATTTCCTCGGCAGTAAATTGCTTGTCACTGTGCATTTCCCAGGTATCAGGATTATGACAGCACCCACAACGGAGGTTACACCCCTGAAGAAAAACTACAAAGCGTAATCCCGGTCCGTCAACAGTGCCAAGACTTTGAATTGAATGAACTTGTCCAACAACAGAGCTCATGATTACATAGCCTCGTGGAATGTTCTGCTGATAACTTC
>CALBQZ010000007.1 GCA_937899735.1 uncultured Clostridia bacterium
GGTCTTTTTTGCTTCCGATAAGACTCTTTACGAGTTTAACCTGAATTTTTTCCATATTATCCACCTTCCTTATTCAAGAATCTCTTTTACTGACTTGCCACGGATAGCAGCAACTTCTTCTGCATTACGGAGCTTTGAAAGACCGTCGATTGTTGCTCTAACTACATTGCAAGGATTGTTTGAACGAAGTGCCTTTGAACGGATGTCCTTGATACCTACTGCTTCAACAACAGCACGAACAGGGCCACCAGCGATAACACCAGTACCAGGTGCAGCAGGCTTCATAAGAACTACACCTGCGCCAAATTTACCTGTGATTTCGTGTGGGATTGATGTACCTTTAAGAGCAACCTTGATAAGGTTCTTCTTAGCAGCTTCAATACCCTTACGGATAGCGTCCGGAACTTCGCCTGATTTACCAAGACCGAAGCCAACGATACCGTTACCGTCACCTACAACTACCAAAGCGGAGAATTTCATTACACGGCCGCCCTTAACTGTTTTAGAAACACGGTTGATAGCAACTACTTTTTCCTGAAGTTCAAGTGTTGATGCGTCAATAATAGCCATTTTTATTTTCTCCTTTCCTTAGAAGTTGAGGCCGCCCTCACGGGCACCTTCTGCGAGAGCAGCTACTCTACCTGTGTAAACGTAACCGCCTCTGTCGAATACTACATCAGTAATGTTCTTTTCTTTTGCTCTTTCTGCAAGGAGCTTGCCAACTTCCTTAGCAGCATCCTTATTTCCGCCGTAGTTTGTGAAGTCCTTCTCTGTTGTTGAAGCACTAACAAGTGTAACACCTGCAACGTCATCAATCAACTGAGCATAGATGTGCTGGAGAGAACGGAACACATTAAGGCGAGGACACTCTGCAGTGCCTGAAATCTTAGCGCGGACTCTCTTATGTCTCTTGAGTCTTGCAGCTTTTGTATCTGGTCTATTAACCATAACTTAACTCTCCTCCTATTATTTACCGCCCTTACCGGCTTTACCTTCTTTACGACGAATATGTTCGTCAACGTACTTAATACCCTTGCCCTTATATGGTTCCGGTGGTCTCTTTTCGCGAACTTCCGCTGCGAACTGACCAACCTTCTGCTTGTCAGGACCTGAGATTACGATTTTATTTGGGTTTGGAGTTTCAACTGTGATTCCTTCCGGAGCAGGCATAATTACCTGATGTGAGAAACCGATGTTGAGAACAAGGTCCTTACCCTGAACTGATACACGGTAACCAACGCCGTTTACTTCGAGTTCCTTTGAGTAACCCTTCTCAACGCCTTCAACCATGTTAGCGATGAGTGTACGTGTAAGACCGTGAAGTGATTTGTTGAGGTTTGAGTCGTCAGGACGAGAAACAGTAACAACTGCACCGTCAAGCTCAACCTTCATATTGCTGTGCACTGTTCTTGTAAGAGTACCCTTAGGGCCTTTAACGGTAACAGTGCTGCCATCTACCTTAACTTCTACCCCTGCAGGAATTGCAACAGGGTTCTTGCCAATACGTGACATTTACTGTACCTCCCTTACCAAACGAATGCGAGAACTTCGCCACCTACATTGAGTTTGCGAGCTTCTTTATCTGTCATAACACCCTTAGATGTTGAAAGGATTGCAATACCAAGACCTTTCATTACCTTTGGCATGTCTTCACAGTTTGTGTAAATACGTAAACCAGGCTTAGAAACTCTTCTGATACCTGTAATTACGCTTGACTTGTTAGGACCGTACTTGAGAGCGATTTCGATAACGCCCTGCTTGCCGTCTTCCTCTACTGTAAATCCTTTGATGTAACCTTCATCAACAAGAATTTGAGCAATCGCTTTCTTCATGTTTGATGCAGGCACTTTCACTGTATCATGCTTTGCGGAATTCGCATTACGGATTCTGGTGAGCATATCACCGATTGCATCTGTAATTTGCATAATGAGTTACCTCCTATAATTTTAGATTGCTCTATTACCAGCTTGATTTTTTCACGCCAGGAATCTGACCTGCGTGTGCTAACTCTCTGAAGCAAATACGGCAAACGCCATATTTACGGAGGTAAGCGTGTGGTCTGCCACAGATTTTACATCTGTTGTAAGCTCTTGTTGAGAACTTTGCAGGTCTTGCCTGCTTAACTTTCATTGATGTCTTAGCCACTTGTTACCCCTCCTTATTTAGCGAATGGTGCACCCATGAGTGTTAAAAGCTCACGAGCTTCTTCGTCTGTGTTAGCTGTAGTTACGAAACAGATATCCATTCCGCGAACCTTATCAATCTTATCATAGTCGATTTCAGGGAAAATCAACTGTTCCTTAACACCCATTGAGTAGTTACCTCTACCGTCGAATGAGTTAGGGTTGATACCTCTGAAGTCACGAACACGAGGGAGAGCAAGGTTGAAGAATCTGTCGATGAATTCATACATCTTGTCGCCACGAAGTGTTACTTTAACGCCGATTGTCATACCTTCACGAAGTTTGAAGTTAGCAACTGATTTCTTTGCTGTACATTTAACTGGTTTCTGACCTGTAATCTTTGCAAGGTCGCCCATGATAGCATCGATAACCTTTGAGTTGTCCTTTGCTTCGCCAGCACCAACGTTGATAATAACCTTATCAATCTTTGGAATCTGCATAACGCTCTTGTAGTTGAACTTCTTCTGAAGTGCAGGAACAACATCGGCTTTGTACATTTCTTTAAGTCTAACTGCCATTTTATTGTTCCTCCTTATTCAAACTTTGCGCCGCACTTTTTGCAAACGCGAACTTTATCTTTGCCTGTTCCTTCGTGACCAACTCTTGTAGCTGCCTTGCACTTAGGACATACAAGCTGAACTTTGTCAGCGTAAAGAGCACTTTCTGCCTTGATGATACCGCCCTGTTCACCCATCTTACGAGGTTTAACATGCTTTGATACCACATTTACGCCTTCAACGATTACTTTGCCTTCTGAAGGGCTTACTTCAAGTACCTTGCCCTTCTTGCCACGGTCTTTACCGTTGATAACGATAACTTCGTCACCTGTTCTTACATGAACTTTATTCATTTAGGGCACCTCCTTAAAGTACTTCCGGAGCAAGTGAAAGAATCTTCATATAATCCTTATCACGAAGCTCTCTTGCTACTGGCCCAAAGATACGAGTACCTTTTGGGTTTTTGTCTTCTTTAATAATAACTGCTGCGTTTTCGTCGAAACGGATATATGTTCCGTCATCTCTGCGAACGCCCTTAACTGAACGAACAACGACTGCTTTAACAACATCACCTTTTTTAACAACGCCGCCTGGTGCTGCCTTTTTAACTGATGCTACAACAACGTCGCCGATGTTTGCATATCTTCTACCTGAACCACCGAGAACTCGGATGCACATTAATTCTTTTGCACCGGTGTTATCGGCAACCTTGAGGTAAGTCTGCTGCTGTATCACAATGATTGCCTCCTTTAATTACTTAGCTTTCTCGATAATTTCAGCAACACGCCATCTCTTATCTTTTGAAAGTGGACGTGTTTCCATTACTAATACTCTATCGCCTACACCGCATTCGTTATTTTCGTCGTGAGCCTTAAGCTTCACTGTCTTATTAACGATTTTGCCGTAAAGAGGATGCTTAACTCTGTCCTTGATTGAAACAACAACAGTTTTATCCATCTTATCGCTTGTTACGATGCCGACTAATGTTTTTCTGAGGTTTCTTTCCATATTGAACGCCCTCCCTTTCCTTAAGACTCTTTGCCGTGAAGCTCGATGTCACGAATTACTGTTTTAACTCGTGCGATGTCCTTCTTAACGGCACTGATTCTCATAGGATTTTCGAGTTGGTTGATGGCTTGTTGAAAACGAAGCTTGAAAAGTTCGTCTTTAAGCTCTATAAGCTTTGCATCCAACTCTTTTGCAGAGAGGTTTCTAATCTCGCTTGCTTTCATTACTGCTCACCACCCTGTTCTTCTTTAGTTACAAATTTACATTTTACTGGAAGTTTCATAGCTGCAAGACGCATAGCCTCACGAGCAACTTCCTCTGAAACGCCTTTAATCTCGAACATTACGCGACCTGGCTTAACAACTGCTACCCAGTATTCAGGAGAACCTTTACCTGAACCCATTCGAGTTTCAGCAGGTTTCTCTGTAATTGGCTTATCTGGGAAGATTTTAATCCAAACCTGACCGCCACGCTTGATGTATCTTGTCATAGCAATACGGGCTGCTTCAATCTGGTTTGATGTAATCCATGCTGGTTCAAGAGACACAAGACCGAAATCACCATAAGTAACCTGAGTACCTCTTGAAGCCTTACCTGTCAAACGTCCTCTGTGAACGCGACGGTATTTTACTCTCTTAGGTAAAAGCATTATTTTGTGCCTCCTTCTTTACGTGATTTGCGAGTTTCATGAAGAACTTCGCCTTTGTAAATCCATACCTTAACACCGAGTTTACCATAAGTTGTGTCTGCTTCTGCAAAACCGTAGTCGATGTCAGCACGAATTGTCTGAAGCGGAATAGTACCTTCGTGGTATGACTCTGAACGAGCAATTTCAGCACCGCCGATACGACCGCTAACCTGTGTTTTGATACCCTTTGCACCGAGTCTCATTGTTCTGCCGATTGACTGCTTAAGAGCTCTTCTGAAAGAAATTCTTCTTTCAAGCTGTGAACAGATGTTTTCAGCAACAAGCTGTGCATTGAGGTCTGGCTGCTTAACTTCAACGATATTGATAAATACTTCTTTATCGCCGCCAAGCATCTTTTTACATGTGTCTTTAAGTTTTTCAATCTCTGCACCCTGACGGCCGATAACCATGCCAGGCTTTGCGCAGTGAATGTTAACGCGAACTCTCTTCGCATCTCTTTCGATTTCTACCTTTGGAACACCTGCAGGAGCGAGTGTCTCAAGGAGATATTCACGAAGCTCGTAGTCAGAAACAAGTGTATCGCCGAAGCTGGACTTGTCTGCATACCAGCGAGATTCCCAGTTTTTAATAACGCCGATTCTTAAACCGGTTGGATTAACTTTCTGGCCCATAACTTAACCTCCTCCTTGATTATTCTGCTTCCTTAACAGTGATATTGATGTGAGATGTTTTCTTATTGATTCTATATGCTCTGCCCTTGTCACGAGCTCTGATTCTCTTAAGAGTAGGGCCCTGGTCAACTGAGCAAGCTGCTACATAAAGTCTTGAAACATCCATGTTTTTCATTTCTGCATTAGCCATTGCTGACTTGAGAAGTTTATAAAGCGGTTCACACGCAGCCTTAGGTGTGTATTTAAGAATCGCCATAGCTTCGTCACAAGGCTTGTTTCTGATAAGGTTAAGAACAATCTTTACCTTACGTGGTGCAATTCGCACAAAAGTAACTTTTGCTGTTGCTTCCATTATTCAATACACTCCTTTCGCTTATTTACCGTTATTTGATGTCTTTGAACCTGCATGACCTCTGTAAGTTCTTGTAGGTGCAAATTCGCCTAATTTATGGCCAACCATGTCTTCTGTAACATATACAGGAACATGCTTTCTGCCATCATGTACCGCAAAGGTATGACCAACAAAATCCGGGAATATTGTTGAGCTGCGGCTCCATGTCTTGATAGCGATTTTCTCGCCACTTGCATTCATTGCTTCGACCTTTTTCATAAGACTAGCTTCTACATAAGGTCCTTTTTTAGTACTTCTACTCATTTAATGACAGCTCCTTTCCCGATTATTTAGCGTTACGACGCTTTACGATAAGCTTGTCGGAACTCTTCTTCTTGCTTCTTGTCTTAAGACCAAGAGCAGGTTTACCCCATGGTGTGCATGGACCTGGACGACCGATTGGTGACTTACCTTCACCACCACCGTGAGGGTGGTCGTTAGGGTTCATAACAGAACCGCGAACTGTTGGTCTGATGCCCATGTGACGTGTACGACCTGCTTTACCGATTTTAACATTTTCGTGGTCAGCGTTACCAACTGTACCGATTGTTGCCATACATGTTGCAGGAACGTTACGAAGTTCACCTGAAGGAAGTCTGAGAAGTGCATAGATGCCTTCTTTAGCCATGAGCTGTGCTGCATTACCAGCTGCTCTTGCTAACTGACCGCCTCTGCCTGGGTAAAGTTCAACGTTGTGAACGAATGTACCTGTTGGAATGTTTGTAAGAGGAAGTGCGTTACCTGGCTTGATGTCAGCGTCAGCACCTGCTGATACAACGTCGCCTACTTTAAGGCCAACAGGAGCGAGAATGTATCTCTTTTCACCGTCTTCATACTGAACAAGTGCAATATGAGCTGAACGGTTTGGGTCATATTCAAGTGTTAATACTGTTGCAGCGCCCATCTTATCTCTCTTGAAGTCGATAATACGGTACTTTCTGCGGTTTCCGCCACCGTGGTGACGAACTGTAATTCTTCCGTAGCTATTACGGCCTGAGTGCTTTTTGAGAGGAGCGAGAAGACTTCTCTCTGGAGCAACCTTTGAAAGCTCGGAATAATCTGTAACCGACATGTTACGTCTTGCGTTTGTAGTCGGCTTATAGACTTTAATCGACATATCTTTCATCTCCTTATGTTTATTTTAATGTGGAGTGGCTCGAGAGCCTGTCAGGAAGCTTTGCGGAGTATGTCGAAACTCCATACCTTACCGCCTGACCTCAAAATC
>CALBQZ010000008.1 GCA_937899735.1 uncultured Clostridia bacterium
AGAATAACGAAGAAAACAACGGCTCACAGAATGCACCGAATGAAGAAATCCCAAATACAAATTCTTCATATTGTTTCGTTCCCTTTGTATTTGTTGCAGTTGTGGCATTGGCAGTATCAATGCTTGTAATTTTCAAAAGAAGAATTGAAGAATAATTTTAAATTACAAAACTTATCCGCCTCCCTCTGACGAGGGAGCCGTTTTATATTTAAATAAAAATACAATATATTTTTAGAAATGTCTTGAAAAATAATGAATTTATAAATATAATTATAATAGACCAATTTTGGAGGTTTTTCTATGAATATTTATGAGGCAATCAAATCTCTTGTGGCTTATGCAATAAGAGAAGAATTAATTGAAAAAGAAGATGAAATCTGGGCGGTGAACAGAATTCTTGAAATTCTCGCTATGGATAGCATTCCTGCTGAGGTAGAAATAAATGAAACCGCAGAGCTTGAAGCAATGCTCAAAGTTATTCTCGATTATGCCGTTGAAAAGGGACTTTGCGAGGATTCTGTTGTATATAAAGATTTATTTGATACAAAGGTTATGGGTGCCATTACACCTCGTCCGTCAGAGGTAATCAAAAAATTCCACGCAGAATATGAAAAGTCACCCAAAGACGCAACTGATTATTACTATAACCTTGCTCTCAAGAGCGACTATATCCGCGAATACAGAATTAAGAATGATGTTAAGTGGATTACTCATACAGAATTTGGCGACATTGACATTACAATTAACCTTGCAAAGCCCGAAAAAGACCCAAAGGCTATTGCGGCGGCAACAAAAATGGAGCAAAGCTCATATCCTACTTGTATGCTTTGTAAGGAAAATGAGGGTTATGCCGGTCGAGTAAATCATCCTGCACGACAGAATCACAGAGTTATTCCGCTTACTCTTGACGGTGTTGACTGTTACTTGCAGTATTCACCTTATGTTTACTACAATGAGCATTGCATTATCTTTGACGACGCACATACTCCAATGAAAATTTCTGAACAGAAATTCAGAAGACTTTGCGAATTTGTTAAGAAATTCCCTCACTATATGCTTGGTTCAAACTCCGATTTGCCTATTGCAGGTGGTTCAATTCTCACTCACGAGCATTTCCAGGGTGGTAGCTACACTTTCGCTATGGAAAAGGCTGATTATGAAGAAAAATTCACTTTTGACGGCTTCGAAGATGTTGAAGCAGGTATTGTAAAATGGCCTATGAGCGTTATCCGTCTTAAGAGTGAAGACACTGACAGAATGTGTGCTCTTGCAGGTAAAATCCTTGCTGCTTGGCGTGATTACACCGACGAAGAAGCATTTATCTATGCTTATACCGATGGTGAAATTCACAATACAATTACACCTGTTGCAAGATACAGAGACGGAAAATATGAGCTTGACCTTGTTCTTCGTAACAATATCACAACAGAAGAATATCCTGACGGTTTCTATCATCCACATCCTGAATATCACAATATCAAGAAAGAGAATATCGGTATTATTGAGGTTATGGGTCTTGCCATTCTTCCATCACGTCTTAAAACAGAGATGGCGATTCTCCGTGATGCTATTCTTGAAAACAAGGACATTAAGGCAGATGAGAGAATCGCAAAACACGCTGACTGGGCAGAAGTTATCAAGTCAAAGCACAGCGATATCAATGCCCAAAACTGCGACCAGATTATCCGTGACGAAATCGGTATTGTATTCTCTAAGATTCTTGAGCAGTGTGGCGTTTTCGACAGAACAGAAGAAGGCAAAGCACAGTTTATGAAATTTATTGCAAGTGTAAAATAACGTAAAAAGCAAAGTTTAAGGGGCGACGAATCGCCCCTGTTTTTTATTTATGTTTGTCTTTTAATCAGTTTTGCACTTTGCACTTTGCATTTTGCATTTGTCTTAGTCCCACTCACAGCCTGTAACTGTATCAAGGTCAATGCCTTTTGTATCGTGAGTTTTCTTAACAAGAGCATAGATAGTAACAACAAAGCTTGGAACAAGAAGGCAAAGAGCAACTGTACCGATTACGCTGTCACCAAAGATAAGTGCAAGAATCATATTGACAATGAATCCCACAGCATATCCTGCGAAGCCTACAACTGTCTGTGCTGCAGTTGCAGATGAACGAAGATTTGTAGGTGCGGATTCACTTGCCATCATAATAAGTACGTCGTTTGTGGAGTAGTAGCTACCTACGAATGTACCACAGAAGAAACCTATAATTTCAGGTGTTAAGAAATTCATTCTTGCACCCAATGCGAAAATAACAAAGGAAATAACGCAGTTTGTTGCGACTGTTATTGCTGCTGCTTTTCGACCTTTTTTATCGGAGATAAAGCCCATAATTAACTGTGAAAGAGCCATACCGATTGGGTATAAGGTAATTGCTCTGTTAACCTCGTTAACACTTACAATGTCAAGGAATTCTTTTGCACTTGAACCGTAAAGACTCTGTGCATAGCCGTGAGTAAGAATTGCCTGATAGTTCATACTACCGATAACACCGATACCTGCAAGGGCAAAGCAGATGAATACCCAACGAAGCTGTTTGTGTGAAAATCCGAATTTGAGAGCATCAATAACGCCACCCTGAGAATCCTGTGCAGATTTTCTCAGTTTCTCTGCCTGTAATTCTTCCTCTGTCATACTGAGATAACGGATACGGGAATCAACGAATGCGTCAGTTTCTCTTGCACAGAGAAGAGCAATAAGGGAAACCACAATACCTACAACAGCAGGGATAAAGTAAACTCTGCGCCACTGTCCGGCAGTTTCCATTAACCAACGACGAAGCAAAGGAACGAGCATAACTGCCATATTGGCAAAGAATTTAACTACGGAATATGTTATTGCACGACTTTTGCTTGGTGCTGATTCCATAATGTACACAACGTGCATATCGTGAGGAATAAAGAACATGATAAGACACGCAGCAAAGAAATACATAAACACATTCTGTGAAAGAAAAATCATAAACATTGCAAAGGACATACCGAATGTGTTGATAATTAAGAAAGTCTTTCTGCCGAAACGGTCTGCCAATGGTCTGTAAAAAATACCGATAATCTGGAACGGAATTGCCACAATCTGTAAAAGATTGAGAAGTGTAACAGCACTCTCACTCTGGAAGAATGTGTTTGCAATTTCAGTCTGCATAAGTGAGCTAATCTGGGATGCGATTTCGTCAACTGCATAAATAAGCGCAATAATCAAAACGAGATACCAAAAATAGGTTTTACCCTTTGGTCTTGATTTCTGCTTTTCCCAGTATTTAAGTTCTTTTTCCTTGCGAAGCTGTTTTTTGCGAAGCTTCTCAGGGGATAATTGTTTAGTTTTCATAATAATCCCTCCTAATGAATCTATTGTAACACACATATTAAAAAATTTAAATGTACAAGATACAATTTATTGAAGTTCTTACTCAAAACACCTGATTACATCCGAACCTGATTTTACGAATGCTATGAATTCATCGATATTTGCATTGATTTCATAAGTTCCTTTTGTATAAATCTTTTTATCCTTAGTGAGAATCCACTCACCGTCAGGGATGTAAACAGTTTTAACTGTCTGACCTCTCTCTACAATCGGTGCGAAGATAATTTCGTCACCGAACATATATTGAGTTTCAAGGGTATAGCAGATTTCGTCGTCAGGGAATTCGAAGAACATAGGTCGCATAACCGGATATCCCTTTTCACTTGCAATATCCATCTGACTCTGAATATATGGTCTTAGCTTTTCACGGATAAAAATAAGATTTTTGAGAATTTCAAAGTTTTCTTCACCAAAGCTCCATATTTCGTTAGGGTCACCACTTGGCTCTTTGAGATTTGGAGTTGGTTCAAAATGACGATTTCTTGAACCGTGAAGTCGCATAACAGGGCTGAAAAGTCCATATTGGAACCAACGGACAATAAGCTCCTTGAAATAGTCACTTGTGATGTCAGCACCGTAGAAACCACCGATATCAGTATTCCACCAAGGAATTCCACACATAGACATATTGAGTCCTGCCTTAACCTGATGCTCAAGGCTCTCAAATGTGGATTCAATATCACCTGACCAAACAAGGGAAGCGAATTTCTGACTGCCTAAATATGCACAACGGGTGAGAGTTATAATGTCGTCACGACCAATGGATTTAAAGCCATCGTAAGCCATTTTTGAGTAGTAATAAGGATAAAGCAATGCCACCATATCGGCTCTGCCCTTGTACCAGATGAGGTTGTCGAAGTGTTCAGGATGAATTTCAGGCTCAGCCTCGTCAAACCAAAGTGCATCAACACCGTTGTCAATGTAGTTTTCCTTTAATTTGCTCCAGACATAGTCCCTTGTTGCAGGGTTGGTAACATCAATCTCATTCTGCCAACCATAAAAATCGAAAACTCTGTCAGGACCACGTGTTGTACGCATAAGCATATTGTTGCTTCTCATATAGTGGTAGTTTTCGCTGCCACCGTTGATGGTCGGCCACATTGAAACAATGAGTTTTGTGTTCATTTCGTGGAGTTCGTCACTCATAGCCTTAACATCAGGCCAGTACTTAGGGTCAAACTTATAGTCACCCTGCTCCGTCCAATGGAAATAGTCGCAGATAATTGCAGAAAGAGGAACACCCAATTCCTTGTATTTTCTTGCAACAGAAAGTAATTCTTCCTGAGTTTCATAACGGAGTCTGCTCTGCCAGAAGCCTGTTGCCCACTGAGGCATTTTTGGAGCATAACCGGTTAAATCGGAGAGTGTTGTGCAGACTTCTTTAGGACTTCCTGCCATAACAACAAAGTCCATAAATTTGCAACAGTCACAGCTCCAACGAGTACGGTTGTTGGAAAGCTCGCAAAGGCCTGTTGACGGATTATTCCAGATAAAGCCATATCCCAACGACGAATACACATAAGGAATGGTGCATTTTGCATTTACATTACGGATGTCGATTGATGAGCCTTTAAGGTCAAATTCGTTGTCCCAAGAATGACCAAGACCGAAAAAATGCTCATTTTTGTTTGGCTCAAAGGTAACTCTTGCTGACCAAAGTCCACTACCTTTGTTATCAAAATGACGGAAATTGCTGTTGAATGTAAGCTCAGGCTTTTCCTCAATGATTTTCTTGTCGTTTGCATAGAAAGTGAGTTTTCCGTTGTCTTCAATTTTAACTTTTAATGTCCCACAAGTGAGAGTGGCATAATTGTTAAACTCCTCGATTACTGCTTCTGCTTTCTGTGGCATAAGAGTATAGTTTTCGTCTATTACCTGACAGTCAGGAAAGGACTGAAAACGGATTGCATTGTTACCGCAAGGGGTTATACGAATAAGCTCGGTGTATCGCATTAAAAGTAATTCATTGTCTTTAATTGTAAGATTATTCATAGCTAAAGCTCCAATTTGTTTTTATCGTCAGTGAGAAAACTTTAATTTATTCTCACATAGCCTGTTTTTTCAATAAGAGTTTGTCCTTCGTCGGAGAGAAGCCAGTCAATTAGCACAGGAATGTTTTCATTTTCATTGTCTGCGCGATAAATAGCATAAAACTTTGCAATAATGGGATAAGTACCGTTCTGAATATTCTCTGCACTTGGATAAATTCCGTTTAAAGAGAGCATTTTTACACCCTTATTCCCCACAATACCGTCCATATAATAACGGAAAGAAAAACCGATTGAGCCACCAATAATGGCAAGAGGGGATTTAGGTGCAATTTTTGTATCCCCCATAAAGGCATTCATAGCAGACTGGCTTCCACTACCTTCCAGTCTTGTAACAGGGTTTATAATTCTGTTTGGACCACCAACCTGTGACCAGTTGGTGTATTTACCACCGTAAATGTCACGGACCTGACCTGTTGTTAAGTTTTCAACCGGGTTTTTCTCATTTACAAAGAACACAAAGCCCTCAAGCCCCACTGGAACATAGACCAATTCTACACCTTTTTCTTCAGCATAAGCCTTTTGCTCAGCCGATGGTGCTGCACAGAATAAAATATCAGTATCACCGTCAACTATTGCCTTATAACCACGGACAGTATTTTTGTATTGCATTTTACTGTCCTTGGCAAAGTTTTCACCATAAAAATTATCGTCGGAAAACTTTCCACCATCATATGTCACACACCCCTCCGGATAGACATTGTGGATAATTGATGCATAAACAGGTACAAGTGCTGCTGCACCATCTAAAACAGGAAGATTATCCTGAAGCCTCAGGGATGTTTCAATTTTTGCCAAATCGGATTCTTCATTGTGTGGAAGATACAAGCTTACATCAATCATTTTTGCCTGAGATGTATCGCTGAAATTATTTGAAAGACGCATCGTCAGGAGCGTATAAAGACTTAAATTGAATGAAACAAACAGTAAAATAACCAAAAAGATTGTAAGAAGCTGTTTCGGTAAAGTTTTTTTCATATCACCAAAGCTCCTTTGCAATAAAGTAAATAATGGAGCTGTGTTCATAAGCATTAACAGCATAAATCATATGTGCAATTGTCAAAATAAGACAAATAGCCACAACGGCTATTAATATATTAAAATATGTTTTTTGTTTCATTTCTGCCACCTTACATATATACAATGCTTAAAGCAAATGTAATAATTGTTCCACCTACAACTGCGACTAAAATAAAAGCAACAATGAGTGAAAGTATAAAACTTGTTTTTAGTTTTTTTATCTCTTCTTTACTGTGTGTGTCAGGATTAAGGGTATTATCAGCCTTTGCCTTACGGTATTCTATGAATTTAGAGATGCACCATACAACTGAAATAATAGGAATTATTAAAAACATTGCCATAATTGCATAAATCATAATGAGTAGCCTCCTTAATTTAGCCTTTGTATCAGACAATTTTACATATATGTCAATTCGTCACCGAACAATACTGCAGCAGCAATTACAACAACTGCTAAAACTACTGCTGCTACAAAGGAAATAACAATGGATTTTTTTAAGTCCTTCATATCTTCATCGGTATAACTGTCAGGATTCATGGCACGGGAATATTTTGCATCAGTATATCTTGAAACCCTGACAAAACCAATAATGAGTGAAATAATCGGACTTAATACAAATGCTGCAACTGCTGCGAAAAGCACGATAATCGGAATCAATTCTAACATAATTCAAAACCCCTTTCATCTAAATTATACCACCAACAAAACAAAAAGCAATAAAAACAAAAGAAAACCGAAACCCAGATGTTTCAAAGGGTTTCGGCTGTATTATATAAGTTGTACTTAGGTGGTGGTGACAGAAGTCGAAATACGGACTCAGTTCACTAATTGATTCTTATAACGAGGTCGCTTTCTGGGTAGCAACAGCAAGGATGTATGAAATTAAACTGCATATCTGCTACACGACGCTTGTCTTCGCCCTCAGGAATATAAACCTTACCGCTGACAAGCTTGCTTCTGCAAAAACCACATTCACCGGTATGGCATCTTGCAGGAACTTCTATACCTGCTCGTTCAAATGCGCAAAGCACAGTTTCATTACTGCTTGCTTTAATAACCGATTCGTTTCCACGGTTATTAACTGTGATGCTATAATCTCTTGGCTCTTCTTCCACTTTTTTACCGGAAGAGAAAACTTCAAATCGAATATATTTTCTTTCTATCTGGAGTTTTGGAAGCTCTGTTTCAAGGAATTTATATAAACCACCAGGTCCACAAACAAAAATGCTGTAATTTCCTTGAGGAGCATATTTCTTTATAATATCTGCACCCACAAATCCTTTTTCATAGCCATTTTTATATGAGAGTTCACTAATAGTAAATTTATCCATCATTTTTTGTGTCCTCTCTCTTATAGATGCAATTCCACTTAGTCCATTCACCATAGCACTGAGGTTTGACCGCATCGCACAAAGTGGTTAGATTGATGCGCAATACAAACAAAATGTCCGCTAAGTCAGCGTACTTTTCTTTTGCCTTCTTCAAAATAGGAAGCAGAAGAACTTCGGTCTCTGCGATATTTTTTGCCAATCCATCAGTAGTGAAATGGACAGGCATATCTGCAAGATTATTGTAACGATCCAGAGCCTTGCATATAAGAGCCTCTCGGCAATCCAAAAGTTCATTGAAATAACGGCATTTTGTTTCAATTTTACTCGCGTCAGTATCGCAAGTTGTAATCGTCATATACTTGACAGCGCGCTTAATAGTATCGTTTACAGGCAGATACTCGACCTGCTTGTCGCAGTCTTCTACGACATCGTGAAGGAGAATAGTTGCAATAACATTAAAGGTCTTGATTGTTTATGCAACTGTATCGTATTGTGCAGACACCTATTTTCCTGGTCCCACAGATGGATATAGTGTAATGTTACCGCCGCTACTGGGTCAAAAGGCAG
>CALBQZ010000009.1 GCA_937899735.1 uncultured Clostridia bacterium
TCTTTCTTCCCTGTGCAGACCACTGGTCAACGTAGTCAGCCATAGGTGAAGATGGAGTGATTGGGTAAATACCAGCTACTTCTGTGAACGCATAAG
Organism: uncultured Clostridia bacterium; assembly: GCA_937899735.1. Classification (GTDB taxonomy): domain Bacteria; phylum Bacillota; class Clostridia; order Oscillospirales; family Acutalibacteraceae; genus Fimenecus. The sequence continues at coordinate 97 of CALBQZ010000009.1, forward strand.
ATACGTGAGCAGCAGCAGTATTACCGTCCATAGTTTTCTTTTGACGAACTATGGGTGTTTTATTTTCTGCCATTTTGTATTTCCTCCTTAATGGAATTAAATATTAAATAAGTATAAAAGCATAATACATTAATATATGCCCATTCATACATTATAAATGATAACACTTTTGTCGTAAATTGTAAAGAGATTTATGTTTAAAAAATGATTATAATTCAATAAAAAATCAGCCATTTCCTGCGTGATTTGGAAGTGTAGGAAAATTCTAATAATCACTTGACTTATAGTGCACTTGACGGAATGAATATTTTGGTATAAAATACATACTGATATTTTGTAAATATCTCTATATTTTTATAAGGACGGTTTTGTCACATGGGCACGGACCCCGGGAGTATTATTTTTAAGATAGTAACCCTTTTCGCATTGATTTTTGTCAATGCATTTTTCTCAATGTCAGAAATGGCAATTGTTACTCTTAACGACAACAAAATTGATAAGATGGCGAGTGAGGGTAACAAAAAAGCAAAACAGATTCAGAAACTTACTGAAAACACAAGTTCATTCCTTTCAACAATCCAGATTGGTGTAACTCTTGCTGGATTCCTGACATCAGCTACTGCTGCACAGTCATTTGCCGAAATGCTTACAAATGCAATCTGTAAAACTTCAGTTGTGAATGTTGTTCCGGTTGGTGTAATCAGCGGGTTTTCAACAGTCGTGATTACATTGATTATGTCATATTTCTCACTTGTTTTAGGTGAACTTGTACCAAAGAAAATTGCTATGAACAAGCCTGAAAAAATGGCTTTTATGGCAGCACCGATTCTTGTTTTTGTAGCGAAAATTACAAGACCAGTTGTTAAATTTCTCGCACTTTCAACTAATGGTGTACTTCGACTTATCGGTATTGACCCTCACGCTGATGAAGAAGTTGTTACTGAAGAAGAAATCCGTATGATGGTTGACGTCGGTGGCGAAAAAGGTGTTATTGAAGACGTCCAGATTGAAATGATTAACAACATTTTTGAGTTTGACGATATTGACGTTGCTGATATTATGACTCACCGTACAGATATGATTTGTATTGATGCTGAGGAGTCACTTCACGAGGCTGTCAAGCTTTCAATCGAAAACGGTTTTTCAAGAATTCCTGTTTATAAAGAAGACCCTGATAATATTATTGGTATTGTTTATATTAAAGACTTCCTTAAATATGTGGGAACAAATCTTCCAAAAACAAAAACAGTTAAAGATATGATGCGACCTGCATATTATGTGCCAGAGACAAAGCGTTGCGGTGAACTCTTTACTGAAATGACAGAAAAGAGAGTACAGATGGCTGTTGTTATTGACGAATACGGTGGCACAGCAGGTATCGTAACACTTGAAGATGTGCTTGAATCCATTGTTGGTAATATTCAGGACGAATATGACCAGGAAGACGAAGAAATCTCAATCATTAATGATACAGTTTTCGAAGTGGATGGTATAACTGATATCGAAGAAGTCGAAGAACATACAGGAAAGAAATTCCCTGATGGTGATTATGACACAATCGGTGGCTATATTATCAGCGTGCTTGGCTTTTTGCCACAGGATGGCGAAATGAACGAAGTTCAGTTTGAAAATGTGAAATTTACAGTTCTCAATGTTGAAGAACGCCGTATCGGTAAAGTTAAGGTTGAAATTCTTCACCAAACGAAGCATTAACGACGTATTAATATTACTCCAATTTAATGAGTCAGCTGCAAAGTTATAGCTTTGCGACACTGTAAAGTTTTCAATCAAAGACACCTTCTTCTCGCCGATACTATCGTTATCACTTTTCACCTTCATTTCAACATTATTGGCAAGCGACACCGATACTGCTCCGGTTTTCCCTTGACCGGGAACTCCATACAAGCTATTGGGGAATAGGGAATATTTCTTTGTGAGAGTTTCACCGTTGCTATTCTGATATTGATAGGAGTCGTAGTAACCAAAGAATGGGGACGAGAAGTCGGGCGATGCCGAGAATGAAATTGTAGGAGTAAGCACATGGCGTATCATCTTCACCTTATCGCCAAGAAACTTCATCGGTTGGAAAAAACCGTAAATCTTGGTATCCATTGACATTGATGCCGAGAAATCCCACACGTTATAAAAGCTATAGGACGTATCACACACCTCTGCGGCTGCATTTGGGTCCCATTGGCGACGCACCTTGCTGGTGTACATGCGGTCGGAGAAATTAACCGATGGAGTAAGATTTATATATTTAAACAGGTTAAATGTGGCCGAAATGGGCACTGTGTGCTTCATTCCGTTACGCCAATCCTTGATGAGACTTTTCTTGAAAAACTCATCTTGCTGGGCTGTCAGCGAGTTTTGGAATTGTCCCGAATAGGATAATTTTATTTTTTCATACCATTTTTCATCACCCACAGCTTTCTTTCGCTTAAAAGGATAGGTCTGCGACATGGTTAATGTCAAGTTAGGGAAAGACACCGACAAGGTTGAGTCCTGCGTGCG
>CALBQZ010000010.1 GCA_937899735.1 uncultured Clostridia bacterium
TTTCAAAGACAAGAAGAGATAAGAGACGTTCAAACGTTTGGAAGATGACAGCTCCAGAGCTTGTAAAGTGCCCTAACTGTGGCCAGTACAAGAGACCTCACAGAGTTTGTGGTGAGTGTGGACAGTATAAGGGTAGACAGGTTGTTGCTCTTAAAGAAGAGGCTTAATTCCTCTAGAATTATCTTTTGATTTAAGAAGGCGGAAAGAGCGAATTCTCTCCGCCTTTTAGTCGTGCTTAGGAAAGTGGGTGAGTGTTTTGTCAGTAAGGATTAACAATGTTAGGGAAAATTCTCTTTGTGATGCGAAAGGCATTAAAGCAGGGGATGAGTTGCTTAAAATTAATGGCAAGGAAATTATGGATGTTCTTGACTATGATTTCTATATGGCAGAACGAAATCTTACCCTTACTTTTAAATGTGCTGACGGAAAATTCCGTGTAGTTAAAGCAAAATCTGCTGATTGTGGACTTGAATTTGAGACATATCTTATGGACAAGCAGCAACATTGCAAGAATAAGTGTATTTTCTGCTTTATTGACCAGTTGCCAAAAGGTTTAAGACCAAGTCTCTACTTTAAGGATGATGACAGTCGTCTTTCGTTCCTTTTTGGTAATTACATTACTCTTACTAATATTTCAGAGCACGAAGTTCAGCGAATAATCGATATGCATATCAGCCCTGTTAATGTTTCAGTTCACACAATGAACCCTGAATTGAGAATTCAGATGATGAAAAATAAAAATGCAGGTGAAAGCCTTAAAATCATTAAGAGATTGGCTGATGCAGGTATTAAAATGAATACTCAGCTTGTCCTTTGTCCCGGAATAAATGATGGAGCAGAACTTCGAAGAAGCATTGAAGAATTATCTTCCCTTTATCCGTCAGTTCAGAGTGTTGCAGCAGTTCCTGTAGGACTTACAAAATTCCGTGAGGGTTTAGAAAAACTCGAACCTTACAACAAGGAAACAGCAGGGGAAACTATTGATATAATCCAAGAATATGCTGACAAATTCCGTAAGGAATATGGCATAGGACTCTGCTATCCTGCTGATGAATTCTTTATTAAGGCAGAAAGAAATTTGCCTGATGCTGATTATTACGATGGTTATCCTCAACTTGATAACGGTGTTGGATTAGTCCGTTCATTCATTGATGATTTTATTGACGAAATGGAATATTGTAACGAGCAACCAACTCATAAAAGCGTTACTCTGGCAACAGGTACTGATTTCTATCCATATCTCTATGAACTTTGCAAAGAGGCAGAAGAAAAATATAACATAGAAATTAATGTGAAGAAAATAATCAATAACTTTTTTGGTGAAACTATAACAGTTTCAGGACTTGTAACCGGAATCGACCTTTTTGAACAGCTTAAAGACTGTGATTTAGGTGAGTTTTTACTGTTACCAAGTTCTATGATAAGTGATTATACAAATTATACTGAAAACAAAAACAAATTCCTTGATGATATGACTGTTGAGGAATTGGAAGAAAGATTAAATACGAAAATTATTCTGACTAGCGGTGGCGGTGGTCAGGTTTTAAAAGATATTTTGGGGGTGGAATAATGGCAAAACCCGTAATTGCAATCGTTGGTCGTCCCAACGTTGGTAAAAGCACACTTTTCAATAAGCTTATCGGTAAAAGACTTTCAATAGTTGACGATACACCAGGTGTTACACGTGACAGAATCTACGGTGACTGCGAATGGTTAGGTCATGAAATGTTGCTTGTTGATACAGGTGGTATTGAACCATATTCAGACGATATTATTTTGTCACAGATGCGTCGTCAGGCACAGCTTGCTATTGATAGTGCTGACGTTATCATTTTTGTAACTGATGTGAGAACAGGTGTTGTGGCTACTGACGAAGAAGTTGCAACAATGCTTATTAAGAGCAATAAGCCTATTATTCTCTGTGTAAATAAGGCTGACTCTTTGGGTGAGCCACCTGCAGAATTCTATGAATTCTATAATTTAGGACTTGGTGACCCGATTCAGGTTTCAGCTGCCCATGGTCACGGTACTGGTGACTTGCTTGATAAAGTCCTCGAATATCTTCCCGAAGATTATGAGAACGAAGAAGATAGTGATACTGTAAAGGTTGCTGTTATTGGTAAACCAAATGCAGGCAAATCTTCACTTATCAACAAAATCGCAGGTGAAGAAAGAGTTATCGTTTCAAATATTGCAGGTACAACAAGAGACGCAACTGACACATATATCGACAATGAGCATGGTTCCTTTATGTTCATTGATACTGCTGGTCTTCGTCGTAAAAGTAAGGTTGAGGACCAGATTGAAAAATATTCAGTTATCCGTGCACAGATGGCAGTTGAAAGAGCTGATGTATGTGTTATTATGATTGATGCTGTTGAAGGCTTTACAGAGCAGGATTCAAAGGTTGCAGGTATTGCACATGAGCTTGGTAAGGCTTGTATTATTGCAGTTAACAAATGGGACTTGGTTGAAAAAGACGGTCAGACTATGGATAAATACCGTAAGAAACTTATGAATGATTTTTCATTTATGAGCTATGCACCATTCATCTTTATCTCTGCAAAAACCGGTCAGAGAATTGATAGACTTTTTGAGCTCATTAAGTTTGTTGACTCACAGAATGCTATGCGAATTTCAACGGGTAAGCTTAACGATGTTCTTGCTGATGCAACTGCACGTGTTCAGCCACCATCGGATAAGGGTAAACGTCTTAAGATTTACTATATGACTCAGGCTTCAACACGTCCACCAACATTCGTTTGCTTTGTAAACAATAAGGACTTGTTCCATTACAGTTATCAGAGATATATCGATAACCAGATTCGTGAAGTTTTCGGACTCGAAGGCACACCAACAAGATTCGTTGTCCGTGAAAGAGATAAGAATAATAAGAAATAATTCGTAGTTTGGCTCCCTCTGACGAGGGAGCTGTCTTTTTCTGCGAAAAAGACTGAGGGAGAGATGGATAATATAAAATCCTAAATAATGTAGGAGTCGACGCCCATAGCGTTCCGTTATTTGTTGACATTTTTAATTGAAAATGATACACTCAACTTGCAATATGCAATAATAAAAATTATGTAATAGGTGTATTTATGGATAAGGTTTCAAAAAGAAAAAAACAAAAATTTATACGAGTGATTGTATTTGTTACTGCAATACAATTGCTTTTAATTGCAGTATTTACAATTATGTTGATTGACACTCAAAAGGCTACAAAAGATAATACATACATTTTAGATACAAAAATTACTGATGTAAAAGTTAAAGATATTCCTAATAAATTGACAACATTGTATTTAAATACACCTAAGGATTTATATAGGATTACTTGGAAAGTATATGAAGAAACATATAATCTTGTCAGTTTTGAGAACTTGAGAAACGATTTAATGGAAGATTCTTCGATTAAAATAACAGTTTTAGAGAAATCTAAAAAGTATTCCACAATGTATGGTGAGACATTACAAGTTGTAGATATAAGAAGTAATGATTCAGTTTACTTTGATGTTGCAAATTACAATCAATGGCAGAACTCAAATCGTACTATATTGTTAGTTGTGTTTGCGATTGTTGAGATAGCACTAATCATAGTATCTGTATTTCAAATATATCTAAACGATCCTTATTATCGTAAAAAGAAACTATAATATTAAATTATTAGTAGAGGACGACGACCTCGGCGTCCCGAACGAATAAACTCTCGGGCTGCCGAGTCGTCAGTCCCTACAAATATGGATTTTAAACTAAAAACAAAACCAGTTAAATACAGTTTGTTAACAACTTGAAAACTTTTATTTTTAAGGGGCTTTTTTAAGCCCCTTTTTTCTTGCCATTTATAATGTAATATGTTATAATTGATTGATTATATAGTGAGGTAGTATGTCATGGTGATTTTAGGCATCGACCCGGGCTATG
>CALBQZ010000011.1 GCA_937899735.1 uncultured Clostridia bacterium
CACCAATATTTACAATGAATACTCGAATATATATTGTAAACTTGTATATGTACATCACATGAGTAGAAATCAAGCTATGAATGTGATTGAGAAATTGGAGAAGAATGCTCAGATTTATAGATTTATTTAGTATGTTACACTAATTAACCATACAATATTATCACAATAGTTTAGCAGATATGGAAACATCATTAAATAAGATTATGGATAGAATTGCCAATGTGTTCAGTGTTTTTGACTTTTCATTTATTATTTCAGGCATAGCGGCTTTCATGATTATATATACATACTTATCATTTACATATAGCGATGTTTTATTACTTATGGATAGCAATCATAGTTGGATATTTATAATTTTTATTATTTACATACTAGGCCTCATAATGTTTACATTAGGCAGATATATTAGACAAGAGGTCTTTGGACAGAAGAAGTCAAAATATCAATTATTCAAAAAATATGGTTTTAGTTCTGAATCAGTCGAAGAAATAGACGCATTATTTAGTCAATATTGGAATAATCTTAGGAATGATAATAGCGAAAGAACATATGATTATTACAATCGTTTATGGGTTATGACCGCAATATATGAGGGCCTTGCTGGCAGTGCTTTTCTCGCATCTGCATTAATAATTTTGTGTTTTTGCAGAACCGTTAATAGCTATGGATATCCATATGGCATTATTATAATTTTAAGTATCTTATTATTAATGCTCCTATTGATATACATCCTATTCCGTGAGGCCAAGAAAAATGCCGAAACAATAATTACAGATTTAATAGCAATAAATAAACACTAAACCCCTATAACTAATTTATAAAAAAATCTAAACTGTGTAGAAATATAAAAATTCCATTAATTATGAGCAAAAAGAAACTCTTCCCTGTTGTATCTTTCCAAGGCTTTAACTATATAAATACAATATTAAGACTAGTTGAAGATTCGTCTCGTACCACCCTCAATGAACAAATAATATCACCCGGGTTCATTTATAGCGGTAGTACCAAAACACCATATGCTATAATATAAATTAAGTTGCTGAACATTACAAATACCAACAGCATATAAAACACGGCAAATACAACTATCATATTAAATTTGTATCTTTGTAAAAACTCAATAATCGTGAAAACTTTAATAGCTTAATATTATGGGAAATTGGGATAATTTAAAGTTTGATAGATGGAATCCAAGGCATCCACATTCATTACCATATAGAATATTCAAATGTTATGATAATGATTTGATGGGAATGATTACTTCATTCGAAAGTGCAAAAGGTTATACATATAGCCACTTAACATCAGATGGCGCCGTGTGGGAAAGTAAAGCATATGACTATGGGCTTATGAAAGATAACAAATCTCGCACAATAAAACAATGGTCAGATAATTATGATGAATTTGAGAATTGGTTAAGACTGAGTTGGTTAATGTCATTATGTTCTTATTTTGAAACATATCTAGCATGTGTTATCAAGGAATGCATTGAATCTGACCCAGGATTGCTTATTGGGGCCTCTCATATCATAGATGGGATTTCCTATAAGAAAAAGGGAATTTCCGTCTTAAAACAAGAGGATTTTGATACTCATATTAGAAATTGTACAAAAGGAACTTGGCAATCGCGATTTGAACATCTATCAAGACTATTTGGTTCCGTTCCTCCAATAATATTTAATTCAATCTCTGATTTAGAAAAAATCAGAAAAATTAGAAACGATTTTGGACATGCATTTGGTAGAGACATACAAGAATCACAAGATTACTTTAAAGTAAATAAAAGTCCAATAGCAAGATTATCAGTTATAAGATTTAATAAATATCATGCATTGATCGTAAAAATCATTCAAGAATTGGATAAATACCTATGTAAGGAGTATATCGGTAATTATGAACCTTTACTACATTATCATTCTATTTATAGTACAATTGAAAATTTGGAGAAAGGTGAAAGAATGATAAAGCTAAAAAAAACTTTACATGCTGAGAAAAACACCGGATATAGTAAAGATTTTTGTAGGGAAATAATCTTATATTATGAAAATCTATAAACATAGTATTTTGTAAAATATTTTGCTTATACCAAAGTACATATGATAACGATATATCTAGATAAACAAGTCTTTAGTCATTTATTTAATGCAAGAGAGGAAAAGTATTCGCTCTTACGTGATAAGATATTATCTCATAAGGACGAATTTATCTTCTTTTATTCAAATGCGCATTTATTTGATTTGCAAGATGATAAGACTGATATTAAATATGCAGAAATGGAGTTTATGCAATCTATTGTTGATGGGAATAGATTAATCTATGAGTTTCCTAGACAAGAAGTGATGAAACAATCTCCACGTGAAGCCTTTGAAACTGTTGGTAAGGTAGGAGATTTTTCATGGCTTGACAATTTTGATGTTTCTCAACTAACAGATGAACAACTGAATGCAATAAATAACATTGTTGATATTAGCATTAAGGATTTAAAAGGTGAACACCCTATAATTTTATTGGATGATGTTATGAGTGAACTTGATATTAACCGACAAAATTATATTCTTAATAAAATGACTGATAAACAGGTGTTTATTACTTGTTGCGAAAAAGAAACAGTAACAAGACTTAATGCAGGAAAAGTTTTTAAAATAGAAAATGGAAAAGCGGTGGATTAATGTATTTGAATATAGGTCAGGAAACAGTTATTATTGACAAAGATATTTTAGGCATCTTTGACTTGGATAATACAACTGTCGGAAAATCTACAAGAGAATACATAAATACAGCTTCAAAAAATGGTGAATGTATTACGGTATCATTTGAAGAATTACCAAAATCATTTATAATAACAACAAAAGGTGAAAAGAAAAATATATATATTTCACCACTTAACACATCAACAATTTTTAAGCGAATAAAATAAAAAAGTCAAGTTTTTGACGGAGGAAAAAAATGAACGACCAGATTAAAAATACAATTGAAGAAGAGGTTATGGATACGGTTGTAACCGAAACTTATGATGCCTCTGCCATTCAGGTTCTTGAAGGACTTGAAGCAGTTAGAAAGCGTCCCGGTATGTATATCGGTTCAACAGGACCAAAGGGACTTCATCACTTGGTTTATGAAATTGTAGATAACTCAATTGACGAAGCACTTGCAGGATATTGTACTCATATTGAAGTAGAGATTTTACCAGGAGATATTATTACTGTAAGAGATAACGGACGTGGTATTCCTGTTGGTATTAATGAACAGCAAGGACTTCCGGCTGTTACAGTTGTTCTGACTGTTCTTCATGCCGGTGGTAAATTCGGTGGTAGTGGTTATAAGGTTTCTGGTGGTTTGCACGGTGTTGGTTCATCAGTTGTAAATGCTCTTTCAGAATGGTTTGAAGTAGAAGTTAGTCAGAATGGACATGTTCATCATCAAAGATTTGAACGCGGTAATATTGTAACAGACCTTAAAGTTATTGGTGATACAGAAGAAACAGGTACATTTATTAAATTTAAAGCTGACCCTGAAATTTTTACAGAAACAACTGTTTATGAATATGAAATTTTACAAAGACGTCTTCGTGAGCAGGCATTCTTAAATGCTGGTCTTTCAATTACACTTACAGATAAAAGAGACTCTGAAAACATTATAGAAGAAAATTTCTGCTATGAGGGTGGTATTAAATCATTCGTTGACTATATCAACACAAGCCGTGGTCTTACTCCTGTTGTTGAAGATATTATGCACTTTACAACAGTAAGTGGTGACAGAAGTGCAGAAGTTTCTATCTCATACAATGATGGTTATAACGAAATTATTTTGAGTTTCGCCAACGGCGTCCGTACAATTGACGGTGGTACTCACGAAAACGGTTTCAAAACTGCACTTACAAGAGTATTTAATGAATATGGTAGAAAATTTAAACTCTTAAAGGATAACGATAAAAATCTTTCAGGTGATGATGTCCGTGAAGGTCTTACAGCAGTTATCAGCGTAAAGCTTACAGAAGCAGAATTTGAGGGACAGACAAAGGGTAAACTTGGAAATACAGAAATGCAGACTATCGTATCTAAAATGATTTACGAGAAGCTGATGACATATTTTGAAGAAAATCCACAGACTGCAAAGGCAATTTTCAACAAAGCTCTTGATGCATCTAGAGCTCGTGAAGCAGCAAGAAAAGCAAGGGACAGTGCCAGAAGAAAATCAGCACTTGAAGGAAACTCACTTCCTGGTAAACTTGCAGACTGTATTGATAAAAATCCTGAAAATACTGAAATTTTCATCGTCGAAGGAGACTCTGCGGGTGGTTCTGCAAAAGAAGGCAGAGATAACAGAATTCAGGCAATTCTCCCACTTTGGGGTAAAATGCTCAACGTTGAAAAGGCAAGAATTGACAAAGTTATCGGTAATGATAAGTTGACTCCTGTTGTTACAGCACTTGGTACTGGTATCGGTGAAGAATTTAATATTGAAAAGCTCCGTTATCACAAGATTGTTATTATGGCCGATGCCGACGTCGATGGTCAGCATATCAGAACACTTCTTCTCACATTCTTCTTCAGATATATGAGAGATTTGATTGATGGTGGATATATTTATATCGCACAACCACCACTTTTCAAAGTTAGTAAAGGTAAACGTCACGAATATGCTTTCTCTGATGAACAGAGAGATGCATTTCTTGAAGAAATGGGAGCAAATTGTGATGTTCAGAGATATAAGGGTCTTGGTGAAATGGACCCTGAACAGTTGTGGGAAACAAC
>CALBQZ010000012.1 GCA_937899735.1 uncultured Clostridia bacterium
AAAAATCCCTGCTCCATTTTGAAACTGTGGTACTTTCAATATCAAAAATACCGATAATATCTTTGGTTTTCACCACAGTATCAGAACCTAAATGTTTATACATTTAAAATCTTTCCTTCATGAATTTTAATAATTTTTCCTTTTTCAAGTTGTTTTACATTTGAAGGATCACAACAGGTTATGAATACCTGCATACCTTTAATATGGTTAAGAATAAAATTTTGTCTTTCAGGGTCCAATTCACTCATTACATCATCAAGCAAAAAAACAGTGCATCTATCAGCTTGCAGAGCTTGTTGAATTTGTTGAGCAATTATAGTTAATAATGAATCAATATTTGTTTCAACGGCTATTGTTCTTCCAACTTGCAAAAGCGCCAAAAGAGCATCATCTTTAATTTCATTTGGGATAAACGATGGCGGAGTTGAAGATATTATTTTCTTTTGATTTTCATTTTCAATTTTTTGTTTATATTTTAAAATCGCTTCATCGTAGTTATATTCTGATTTTGTTTTAATATATAAACTTGCTTTAATTAAATTAAGCGCAATATCGATATTTTTTTCATAATATTCAACCAAACTCATACAAAAAAGATTGATTTTTTGTGCAACTAAATCACCGGATGAACTTGCTAAAATTTTAGCGTCATTTAAAAGATTTACTGTTTGATAATATCTTGCGCCTTGGCGATAGTTATTAATTGCAAGATAAGACATTGCAATTGAAACAGTATCAAAACTTTTATAAGCAATTGAAGCTTTATGAATATTGCTTAATTCTTTATTGTTCATGAGCTTATCAGCGCAAACATACTCAAAAAAAGAGCTCAAAAGAAACTCTTTCATTTTTAGAAAGTTTTTATCTTCAATATTTTGCAAAATTTTGCTCATTTTCTATCCCAATAATATTGTAATTTCATTATTAGGCTGTGTCAATTTCAAATAATGCTTTTAGACTAGACAATGTCTTTTGGCGTTAATTCGCAGCACATTTGGCAAGATGAAAAAAGTTTCGAATATTTTAAATTTTTTCTAAAACAGCAATATTTTGTTCCATTAATTATTTCTTTTAAGCTCTGTTCTTTTAAATTACCCATCTTATAAGATAAACAAGGATAAACATCTCCTGATGGATTAATAATTGTATTAGAATATGGATATAAACAAGGTTTATAAATTTCTTTTATATCCTTAGTTAAATATTGCGTGAAGAATTTTTTAATTAAAGCTAATTCTTTATTTGAATCATCATTATCAAATTTTGGCGAAAAACGAAGTTTTGTTTTGGAATATTTTTTCATTTTTTGAAATTTATTTTCTGAGCTAAAATCAAGTATTTTAAGATAACTTCCTTTACAAAAACTGTTTTGTGTGTTACAATTCATTTGATATTTTTAATCTTTACGAGGTGAAAATAATGGAGCTTCAAGAACAAAGACAATGGGTTTTAGATGAACTCAACAGTGTTGCTGACTTTTGGCTTAAAAATGGTATGGATAAAGTTCACGGTGGTGTCTATACTTGTCTTGACAAAGATGGCAAAGTCTTTTCAACTGACAAGAGTGTCTGGATGCAGGGTAGATGTGGTTGGACTTTTGCTTATCTCTGCCACGTTTATGGTGTAAAGCAGGAGTGGCTTGACGCAAGTAAGAGTTGCATCGATTTCCTTGAAAATTATTGTGTAAACAAAAATGCTGATGGCAGACTCTACTTCACTGTTACAGAAGATGGTAAGCCACTTCGTCAGAGAAGATACTGCTACTCAGAAGCTTTTTATTGTATTGCAAATGCTGAATATTACGGCATCACAGGTGAAAAAGACCATCTCGAACGTGCAAGAAGAGCATACGATATGTATTGGAATCTCAATCATGGTATGGTTGACCCAACAGGTCTTGGTCCTAAGACTGAACCTGAAACAAGAACAGGTCGTGCACTTGGTATTCCAATGATTATTCTCAATGTTACATCTGTTATGCTTCGTGTTGACCCTGAAAATGCTGACCTTTATAACAAACGTGCTGACGAATGTGTCAGTGATATTTTCAAATATCACGTTAAGAAGGATTTAGGTTGTACACTTGAATCTGTTGCACTTGATGGAACTCCTCGCCTTAATGTTACTGAAGGCAGAGTTGTAAACCCTGGTCACGATATTGAATGCAGCTGGTTCCTTATGGAAAGAGCAAATCAGACTGGTGACAAAGAGTTACACGCAAAGGCTATTGAAATCTTTGATATGGCTTTTGAAAAGGGCTGGGATAAGGAATTCGGTGGAATTCTCTATTTCTTCGACTGCCTTGGCAATCCACCTGAAGCATATGAACATGACATGAAACTCTGGTGGCCACATAATGAAGCACTTATTGCTTCCCTTATGATTTACAGAGACACGAATGACGAAAAATATCTTAAAATCTTTAATCAGTTGTTCAACTACACAAAGGAACGTTTTGCTTCAGCACCTTGTGGTGAGTGGTATGGTTATCTTCGTCGTGACGGTAACCCTACTCTCCCTGCTTGCATTGGTTCAACTTTCAAAGGACCTTTCCATGTGCCACGTTGTCTTATTATGCTTGATCAGATGTTAAAAGAAATTGAAGAAAGAGGTTAATTAAAATGAGTCTTGAAAAATACAAGGGTGTTATCCCTGCATTCTATGCTTGTTATGATGAAAACGGTGAGGTTTCAGTTGATGGAACAAAGGCTTTAGTTGAATTCCTTATCGAAAAAGGTGTTGACGGTCTTTATGTTGGTGGTTCATCAGGTGAATGCATTTATTTAAGTGTTGAAGACAGAAAAAAGACACTTGAAGCAGTTATGGAAGCTAACAAGGGCAGAATTACAATTATTGCTCACGTTGCTTGTAACAATACAAAGGACAGCTGTGAGCTTGCTCGTCATGCTGAAGCTCTTGGTGTTGACGCGATTGCGACAATCCCACCAATTTATTTCCGTCTTCCTGAAAAAGCTATTGCAAAATACTGGAACGATATTTCAGCAGCTGCTCCAAACACAGATTATGTTATATACAACATTCCTCAGCTTGCAGGTGTTTCACTTACGTTAAGCCTTTTTGACGAAATGCTCAAAAACCCAAGAGTAGTTGGTGTTAAGAACTCATCAATGCCAATTCAGGATATTCAGATGTTCCGTCGTCAGGCAAAAATGAACAATCGTGAAGTTGTTATTTTCAATGGTCCAGACGAACAGTTTATCGGTGGTCGTATGATTGGTGCTGAAGGTGGTATCGGTGGTACATACGGTGTTATGCCTGAACTCTTTGTTACACTCAACAATATGATTAAAGCCGGTGATGTTAAGGAAGCATATAAATTGCAGGACGACATCAACGAAGTCATTTACACAATGTGCTCAACTAAGGGAAACATGTATGCTACTGCAAAGGCAGCCCTTAAAAAGAGAGCAGGTCTTGAATTAGGTGGGGTAAGAGAGCCACTTCTCAATCTCCAGGACGGTGACGAAGTAATCGTTGACAAAGTTGTTGAGCTTGTTGAAACAGCCGTTGCAAAATGGGTTAAATAAAATCTAAAATTATATTAGTAGGCTCCCCTGATAAGGGGAGCTGTTTTTGTCTAAACTTTTATAGTTTCTCCTCAGATACTTTGTTTTTTTACTGTGACTTGCACATTTGTGTACTGCAAAATCAAACATATGAAAATATAATACTTTTCTTGATGAATAATTGAATTTACATTTGTTTTGTGCTAAACTGATTATGATAAAACATAAAAATAGTATGAGGTAATCCTATGAATTTCAATGAAATAGCAAAAAGCAGATATTCTTGCCGTAGCTACGATTCTGAGAGGGTAGTAGAAGACGAAAAAATCAGAGCAATTCTTGAAAGCACAGTACTTTCACCATCTGCTTGTAACAGTCAGCCTTATCATTTTACGGTATGTAAGGGTGAGAAAGCAAAAGAGGTTGCAAAAGCTACACAGAGTATGGGGATGAATAAATTTACAAATGATGCTCCTGTGTTGATTGTGATTTCTGAAGATGAATATAACAAAACTGCTGCACTTGGCTCAAAAGTTAAGGGGAATGATTACCGTTCAATCGATATCGGTATTGCGACTGCATATCTGACAGCCGAAGCAGCAACTCAAGGACTTGGAACTTGCATTTTAGGTTGGTTTGATGATAAGAAAATCCGTAGAATCTGTGGAATTGAAACACCAGTAAGACTTGTTGTTTCTCTTGGCTATGTAAAAGAGGGAAGTGCCGTACCACCTAAAAAGAGAAAGTCCTATAACGAACTTGTAAGTGAGGTATAATATGACACAGTGTGGGAATTGTGCAAATTTCTATTATGATGATGAGCTGCAGGAGTATTGTTGCGACATTAACCTTGATGAAGATGAAATGATGAGGTTTTTATCATCTCCAAATTACCGTTGTCCGTATTTCAGACTTGATGACGAATATGGTGTTGTCAAAAAACAGAACTGATTTTTGTGTATTATTTACATTGAATGGAAAGCTCCAAAAGAGTATAATGTTTAATGAGGGAAATTACCAATATTTGGGGGAATGATTATGTATCAATACATATATTCTGTTGCGGTTGTTATAGGATTATTGGTGACAATTGCGTTTTTGATTTTGCGTGTTAGGCGTGGTGGTGTAGCTGCAATGTTTTTAAAAGCAGGTGCTTCGGTTTGCTTCATCGGAACTGCTTTTTCAGCCTTTGCCTATAATCAGAAAAGATTTGAGTATGCTATTCTTGTTATCATGGGACTTATTTTTGGACTTTTGGGTGATGTATGGCTTGATATGAAATATGTTTACAAACAACATAATCATATTTATACATATGCAGGTATCATATGCTTTATCGTGAATCACATTTTCTACATTCCTGCTGTTGCCTTCAAATATGGCGAGGGTGAATTTGAATGGTGGTATGGTGTAATCAATATTGTTGCTTGTGTGGTATTTGCAACAGTAACATTGGCACTAGAAAAGCCAATGAGAGTAAAATACGGAAGATATAAGAAAATTCTTTTCCTTTATGGAATGCTTCTTTCCTGCACAATGTTTACAGCAATTAATGGAATATTCTTCAAAGGATTTTCAAAGGAGTTATTAATGCTTTCAATTGCATCCGTACTCTTTACACTTTCTGATTTGGTGCTTTCTAACATCTACTTTAAAGAGGGTGGAAACACAAAAACAAATGTGGTAGTCAACCATCTTCTTTATTACGCAGCACAGTTTACTTTCGCAAGCACCTTGTTGCTTAAATAGTCACAGTGTTCAAAAATTAAATATTATTTTTGGTTATACTGATAGTTGTAAATCCTTGCAATTATTGGTATAATTTTTTATATGAGTTTTTAAGGGGAAGGAGTAAAAAAAGATGCTTAATATTGTGTATTTGGCACTACTTATTGCATTTATTGTTTTTGTTATCGCATTTCTTGTAGTAAGAGTAAAACAGGGTGGAGTAAAAGCTTTGTTTTTAAAAACAATCTCGGCAGTATTGTTCATCCTTTCATCCTTCGTTGCACTTTCAATTAAACCTGAAAACTATTATTATGGTGTGTTTATTGTAATAGGGCTTGTATTTGGTATGCTTGGTGATATGTGGTTGGATTTGAAATTTGTACATAGAGATTTTGATGAGCCATATACCTTTGCAGGCATGATAAGTTTTCTGATAGGACACATTTTCTATGTTGTGGGAATTCTTGCAGCGTATCCGGAGTATATAGGCTGGCAGATTGCTCTTGCGATTTTCAGCGCAGTAGCGGTAACATTGATTGTTCGCGCATTGTCAAAGAAAATGGGATTTGACTACGGAAAATTCAATTTGTTAACACTTGTTTATTCCATTGTTACCATGCTGACGGTAACGTTTGCTCTTAATGCAGTGAATGCTTTTGGTTGGTTACCAATTTTATCAGGATCTCAAATGCCTGAAATTATGCCAAAGCTTTTATGTATGAATATGGGAACAGTAATGTTTGCACTTTCGGATTTGGTGCTTTCATTCGTGTTCTTCAAAAAAGGTGGAAATACAAGTCGCAATGTGGTTTTGAATCACTCAGTATATTTTACATCACAATTTATTTTAGCATTATCAATTCTTATGTGATAAGGAGAGAAATATATGGAACAGAAAAAGTTTGTTAAGAAAAATGAAATGACTGCTTTTTGCGTTGCGGGTTTAGGTCAGGGTATGATTTATGCTCTTATGTCAAGTTATATTAGTGACTACTATCTCAACGTTTTACAGTTAACACCAATGTTTGTACTTTTGCTTATGCTCTTGGCAAGAGTTTGGGATGCAATCAACGACCCACTTATGGGTATGATTGTTGACAGAAGTAATCTCAAAAGTGGTAAGATGCTTCCGTTTATCCGTTGGGCATTGATTCCAATTGCAATTGTAACATTACTTATGTATTTAAGTCCAAATCTCGGCAAAACGGAAATGATGATTTATTCAGCAATTGTCTATGTTGCATGGGGTATGATTTATACAATTGGTGATGTTTCATTCTGGGGACTTCCAAATGTTATGACTCCTGACTCAGAAGAGCGTAGTTCCGTTATTTCTGTAAGTAAAATTTACAACTCAATCGGTTCAGCAGTACCTGAAGTCCTTTTCCTTGTAATTGGTCTTATTTTTGTGTCTTGGGCTAAGAACCAAGAGGTTGCACCTGACCCGCTTTTATTACAAAAGAGAAAATATCTCATTATGGCAATCGTAACAGTTGGTCTTGGTATAATTATGTATTCACGTGCTTGCACAGGTGTTAAGGAACACGTTAAGATGCCTGTCCGTAAACGTCAGCCTGGTGAACCATCACAACTTGCTCGAGTATTCAAGTGTAAACCACTTGTTCTTGTTCTTTTGATGGGTATTCTTTCAAGTGGACGTTATATGGTTTCTGCAGCAGCTATCCACGTTGCTCGTTACTCGTTCTACATAGGTCCTGACCTTGCAACTCTTGCAACAGAAGCGGACAGAATTGCGGCCATTGAAGGCAGTATCTCAACAGTTAAAACTGTTTTCCAGATTAGTTCAATCGTAGGTCTTTTTGGTGCAACACTCTTTATGCCAAAACTTATGAAAAAGTTTGACTATAAGAAACTTGTTATCGTAACTTGCCTTGCTGGATTTGTAGCAAGTATCGTTACAACAATTGTTGGCTGGTTTACAATGAATCTCTATGCTTGTATTCCATTTATTGTTATCTCATGTATTCCTCTTGGTGTTATCAATACAGTAACTCTTGCAATGATTGGTGACTGCCTTGACTATATGGAACTTAAAACAGGCTTCCGTGACAATGCACTCGGTGCAGCTTGCCAGGGCTTTATCAACAAAATCGGTAATGCATTTGCAACATCAGGTATCGTTATTATGTATATGGTAATTGGTCTTGACCCTGCACAGATGCTTTCATCAACTGCAGTAGTTTCAGCCCTTGATATGCCTGCTGATATGAGATTTGCAATGTTCTCACTTGTTTCAATCGTTCCTGGTATCAGTATGCTTCTCTGTGCACTTCCAATGTTCTTCTACAAAATTGCAGGAAAAGAGAAGAAAGATATGGTTGCTGCTCTTCAGGCAAAACGTGAGGCAGAAGGTTTTGTAGTTAACGAATAAACAAATAACAGCCTACTTAATTGTAGGCTTTATTTTTAGGAGATATTATGGATTTCAAATTTTTAGTTTTGACTGACCCACATTTTTTTGATACTGATTTAGGTTGCAGTGGCCCTGATTATGAGGACTTTATGCACTACGAGCAGAAATGCTTTGCAGAAACTGAGAGTATCAACAATGCTGTTTTTAAATACTTGGGTGAAACCGACTTAGCTGACACAGTTATTATCGTAGGTGACTTGACACAGAATGGTGAGAAAAAGAGCCACGAAAAGTTTATCAAACTTCTTTATGACATAAAGGCAAAGGGTAAAAAAATTTATCTTATTTCTGCTGACCACGACTGGAAGAATGACCCATTTGCATTTGGTGAGAATGGTAGATATCAGCCCGAAGGCACAAAGAAAGAAGAACTTATTACATTATATAAAGATTTCGGCTTTTCCGATGCTATTGCCGTTGATGAAGAACATCTTTCCTATGTTGCACAGTTGAGCGATGGCGTAAGACTTTTAGCAATTAATGCTGATATCAAGACTCACGGTCAATTCAGTTTAACAGAAAAGCAGATTGAGTGGATTAAGGTGCAGACTAAAAAGGCAAGGGAAGAAAACCAGACAATGTTTGCAATCTGTCACTATCCCGTTTTACCTATTCAACCTGTTTTTTCAATTATCAAATCTGCCCTTATGTATGACTATAAATCTGTTGCAACACTTCTTGCAGATGAGGGTGTTCATCTTGTTTTCACAGGTCATATGCATAATCAAAGCATCAATGAATTTATAACAGAAAAGGGAAACAAATTCTTTGATGTTACAACGGGTTCAATTATTGCTGACCCATCATACATAAGACTTGTTACTTTGAATGAAACTGGTGCAGACATCAAGAGTATTCCTACTCCTGACTTTGACTATGATACAAAGGGTATGGGTTGCAAGGAATATCTCACATCAGTTTTTGATGCGATGATTAGAAATATTCTTCTTGACTTGCGTGACGACACAACAAGAGCAATGAGAAAATTCCATATCAAAGAGAGCAAAGGTCTTGTTTTTGCACTTCGTATGGCTGGAAAACTTCTCTGTTCAATAAAACTTGGTACACTTGCAGGATTACTCTTTATCAGATGTGATAAGAGTATAAAGAAAGTTAAGCTCATTGATTATGCAACTGTCCTTGTGCGAAATGTCTTCCGTGGTAATCAGACATATAACGAAGGTACACCTGAGGGTGATGTGTTTATAGGGTTTTTAAGACGAATCAATTCGATACTTAAGAGAATTACCGTAAAAGACCCTTATGGTGAAAAGGTTGATTTGTTTGAACTCCTTAAAAATACAGCAGGTAACTACGGCTACGACGATTACAACCAAACAATTAAATGGTAAAAATGTATGGTGGGGGATTGCCTCCACCATTTTTTTGGATTTCCCTATTGCAATTCAATACTTTATTGTGTTAGAATAACTCTAATCTTTTTCAGAAAGAAGTATTAGCGTGAAAATCACGCTAATTGATTATATGTCCCTCAAAATTTGCGACTACAAATTTTGAGATGGACTAAATTTCCATCACGCCTTGTCTGGCTACATCAAGGATGGTTCGTGATTTATAATGAAATTGTAGCCAGAAAGGTTATGGAAATTATTATGGTAACACTTGATAAAATCTATCATGCATCATTTGTTTTAAAGGACGTTATCCGTAAAACAGATATGATTTATGCACCAAAAATCCGTAAGGACTGTGAAGTTTATCTTAAAACAGAAAATCTTCAGGTAACAGGTTCTTTCAAAGTTCGTGGTGCAGCTTATAAAATCAGTCAGCTTTCAGCAGAAGAAAAGGCAAAGGGAGTTATTGCTTGTTCAGCTGGTAACCATGCTCAAGGTGTGGCACTTGCTGCAACAAAGAATGGCATTAAGTCACTTATCTGTCTTCCTGATGGTGCTCCGATTTCAAAGGTTGAGGCAACAAAGAGCTATGGTGCTGACATCTGCCTTGTTGAAGGTGTTTATGACGATGCATATAATAAAGCTTTACAGTTAAGAGACGAAAAAGGCTATACATTCGTTCATCCGTTTGACGATGACGATGTTATTGCAGGTCAGGGTACAATCGGTCTTGAAATCCTTGACCAACTTAAAGATGTTGATGCAGTTGTTGTGCCAATCGGTGGTGGCGGACTCATCAGTGGTGTTTCATTTGCAATTAAAGCACTTAATCCTAATGTTAAGATTTACGGTGTTCAGGCAAAAGGTGCACCAAGTATGTATAACTCAATTAAGGACGACAAAATTGAACGTCTCGACAATGTTTCAACTATTGCTGACGGTATCGCAGTAAAAGAGCCAGGTGCAAACACATTTGAATATGTAAAGAAATATGTTGATGAAGTTGTAACAGTTTCTGACGACGAAATTGCAACAGCAATTCTCACACTTATTGAACAGCAGAAGCTCGTTACAGAGGGTGCAGGTGCAGTTTCTGTTGCAGCAGTAATGTTCAATAAAATCCCTGTTGAGGGTAAAAAGGTTGTTTGCCTTGTTTCAGGCGGTAATATCGACGTTACAATTCTTTCACGTGTTATTAAACGTGGCCTTTTAACATCAGGTCGTACATATTCACTTACAATTGAACTTGTTGACAAGCCAGGCCAGCTTAAAGGTGTTTCAAATATTATTGCAGACTTGGGTGGTAATGTTATTTCAATCCACCACGAAAGAGCATCCGAAAACTCGGAAATCAATGGCTGCTATCTTCGCATCTTGCTTGAAACAAGAAATTTCGAGCATATTGAACTTATTAAAAATAAGCTTATTAACCAAGGCTATAAACTTGTATAAGGAGAAATCACTATGATTAAAACAATCAGTACAGATAAAGCACCTGCTGCAATCGGACCATATTCACAGGCAAAGGTAGTTGGCAATTTTGTTTTCACATCAGGACAGATTGCAATCAACCCTGCAAATGGTGAGATTGAGGCAGTGACTATTGAAGAACAGACAAAGCAAGTTTGTGAAAATATCAAAAATCTTCTTGAGGCATCAGGTAGTGACCTTGAAAGCGTAGTGAAAACAACTTGTTTTCTTAAGAATATGGAAGACTTTGGTGCATTCAATGCAATCTATGCAGAATACTTTACAAGTAAACCAGCTCGTTCATGCGTAGCAGCAAAGCAGCTTCCAAAAGATGTACTTGTTGAAGTTGAAACAATAGCAATAGTTAAAGATTGATTCATTTGACCTTATACTGCCTTGCTCTCAACTCGCAGTATACCTGATACAGCGACCTTTCAGCAAGATTATCTAACGAAAAGAATAATTCAATCTTGTTTAAATACTAAATATTATGAAAAAACGGACAGGTTTTAATCTGTCCGTTTTCTTTGTTGTATTATACTTATTTAAAAATCATATCTGAAAATCCGTTTCCACCGAAGATTTCAAACATAATTGTGTTTGTAATGCGAAGAATTATTGTAATTACTTTTATAAAGCCGTCTTCACTTGTGCCTTTTGGTTCGCCATTTTCGATGATATAAACTACCTTTTCAAATCTTTCTACTGCAGCATCAAATTCTTCAGTAGGCATATAGGTGCTTTGAATTGCTGTACAAAGCTCAGCAGATGCTTCTTTAAATTCTTTTGCTGTTGATTCATCTAAGGTCGATGTGTCATAATCCTTCCAATTCTCGTACAATTCAATGGCATCAATGGAGTTTCTTGCATAATTGAACTGTGGGAACGCAGGGTCAGAATAAATGCTATCAAAAGATGAATCAGTAAGCATTCTGGTAACGAGTCTGATAATGACATCGTTTCTTGCAGTGCTTTCGTGATTCTGGTTTACAAAATAGAATGAACGCTCACACAAAATGCTTGTCGATGCATCAACAAGTCTTTCCTCATCAATGTGGTTATGATTTTCAGGGTCGTTACAATATGTGTTTGCCTGAACATAATCATCAGGAAGTGATACATCTACTGCAACAGAAGTTGCACCAAAGGATTCTGAATCAGTATGAATAATACCATCACTGTTTAAATTATCCCAGTTATCAAAAATTTTGTACTTAACATAGTTGTAATCAACAATGTCAAAAATTTCTACACCCTTTGACTGTGCATCAAGAATGTTTTTTCTTGAATTAACCTGAGCATTGTAGTACCAGTCTGTCTGTTCACGGATATGAATATCGTCAGCATCGCTTAAATACATTTCTCTGCAGGTTGGATAATCATAAGACGGAATAAGTCCCCAAAGACAAGTTGAACGTTCAAAATAATCCTCAACAAGTGTGTGAACAGCAGTATCAAGAATATTGTTCAGGTCAGCTTCAGGGAATAAACGAAGAACAATGTTGATAATATATGCAAGGTATTCGCTTTCTTTGTCCATAAGTGATGGAACCATATAGCCATAAAGTGCTTCAGGGTCGTCGATAAATCCGTAACGGTAAATATCACCAAGGATACAAGCACCGTCAGCAGCAGGAACAACATAACATACTCTGTTTACATCGTCACTGAATTCTTCGCCCTTATCAATATATAATTGCATAAGTGCATTTGCAATAGAACCACCCTGACTGATTGGCACAAGATTCACTTTATCGTGACCTGTTTCTCTTTTTGCAATCTGAATAAGCTCATAAAGTTCATTTGCAGTATCAATGATGTTACCTGTGTGAACATAAGATAAGAAATAAAGATGGTCAGAACCTGCGATATCTATATAATCATTAAGTGGAATCTGGTCAAGTGCATATGCAACCTGCTCATCAGTAAGATTTGCAAAGCTTGTATTGTATTTGTCAGCCTGAATATTCTTGATTGGACGACCATATTCATCCAGTTCAAGATTGCTGAATAATGCCCAGCCTAAAACATCAGCAATGGCATTAGCACAACGGTTTTCAATATCATGCTGTGTTAAAAGTAATGATGCTAACGGAATTAAAGCCTCTTCAAGTGCCTTTTTCACAACATCACCTGATGCTTCCATAAAGAACGGAGCTGAATATGGTTCACCCTCAGAATTAAGCATTGGTTCACCATTTTCGTCAAGGTAACGGACATCTGACTGGAAAAGTCCAGGAATAACAATCGACGGACAGTTATCACAGTCACAAGGTGTACTTACAGCAGTTGCAGCAAATGCTGACATAGAAATAAGCATTGAAAGTACAAGGATAATAGAAACGATTTTTGAACGGATTGATTTCATAAAAATTTCCTCCTTTTTGTAATGATAGGATTATACATCATACTGAGTAGGTTTTCAATAAAAAAGCGTACAGATTCTTACTCTGTACGCCTTAATTATACTATTTAATTGGCACAATTCTGAATGTATAAGTATATTCTTTGTTTGGTTTCAACTGATACTTTTCACGAACCTGAGCATCACCTGGCATATCGCCACCAACACCGATTTGATTCAAGTCAACATTGAATGTTGTAATGTCGTAATGTGGTAATTCGTGGATATGCTTTGCAAGTTGTAACTGGTCCTGAGTGTAGTGCCATGCGCTGAAGCAGATTGGTGTATCACCCATAGCCTCGAAACGAAGACCTTTGTTTTCCTTGTTTCTGATTTCAACCCATCTTACATCAGTACGGTTACCGTTTTCCTGAGGTCTCATATAGTGATGTTCAAGGTCGGCAACGCTCTTTTCGTG
The DNA here is from genome assembly GCA_937899735.1 of uncultured Clostridia bacterium. GTDB lineage: Bacteria > Bacillota > Clostridia > Oscillospirales > Acutalibacteraceae > Fimenecus. The sequence continues at coordinate 13,337 of CALBQZ010000012.1, forward strand.
GAGAGTAATCTTACCACCAGTTTTTCTGTCAAAATATGTTTCCTGAGGACCACGACCATACCATTTAATCTGGTCAAACTCACGAAGAAGTCCCATCTTTGTACCAAAACGGAGAAGATTGAAATTCTTTGGTGTACCGGTATGAGTAACCTCAATGCTTCCGTCAGGGCTGATTACGAATTTTGATGTAACGCCTGAGAAGAACTGAACACTCCAGTTAATATCCACAACAACCTGACCGATAGAATTCTTACTTACAGAGTTAACAGTGCCTTTTGCGGAATTTGTTGCTCTCTGCCAGTTGAAATATGGGTGGAATGGAATAAGGAATGGCACAAAGTTTGTGTTTGAAAGGTCGTTGTCAGTTACTGCACGGAAATAGTTAGGAGTAACTGCTGCCTTAAGATATTCTTTTCCGTCATATTTAAGTGATGTGATTTTGCCACCGTCAATCTTAACAGCAAATCCGTCACTGTTGGCAAATACCATATTACCATTCTTAACATAAGTAATCTGACCATCAATGAATGTCTTTTCTGCCGGTTTAACAGCCTTAACAACAAACTGGTCAAATCCCTGCTCATATCCTGCTTCACACCAAGCGTGTGCAGTCTTGTTAAGGAATGAAATAATAAGCACACATTCTTTTTCAGGAAGGTTTGTCAAATCGTAAGGAATTGTAAAATCAACCTGTGACTGAGGACCACAGTTAATGTCAACAACACCACTCTGCACCTCAACACCCTCAGCCTGTAAACTCCATTTGAAATCGAAGTCTGAAAGGTCGGTAAAGAGTTTCTTATTGATAAGAGTGAATTCACCCTTCTGCAAATCTCTTTCCTTAACCTTGATTTCACAATAAACTTTCTTAACCTCGAAGTATGATGGGTGAGGCTTTCTGTCCGCTGTGATAATACCATTAGCATTAAAATATGTGTTTGAACCTGTCATAGCTGTTGTGTTTGGAAGATGTGTAAATCTTCCTGGTTCATAAGGTTCAAAGTCAGTACCATAAAGCCACTGGTCACCCTTGTCAGTCTTTCTACGGATTGCCTGGTCAACAAAGTCCCAAATGTATCCGCCACACATATGCTCGTGAGCTTCGAAGTCATCCATATATTCCTGGAAGTTACCAAGGCTGTTTTCCATAGCGTGAGCATATTCACAAAGAAGAACAGGTCTGCAGTAATCCTCTTTCTTGATTGGCTTTGAGT
>CALBQZ010000013.1 GCA_937899735.1 uncultured Clostridia bacterium
GTTTAATTCATTATACTCCATATTTTCACTAAGAAGCATTTTACTTACAAGTTCATTATCTTTTAAAGTTACTCCATAAATAACATTATCCTGTTTTTCTATAGCTAAATATATATCTGAATATACAGTACTCATACTTAATATATCTCCTGAAAAACTATATATATTAGACAAGTCATAATTATTTATAGTCTTACCTTTTATTCCATAAAAAACTATAACTATTAAGCTAATAATAACTATGGCACAAAACGTTAAGCCTACAGAAATAAACATTAATTTTCTTTTCGCTCTTTTTCTCTGCTGCAATCTCATCACACATTGCAATAACAGATTTGATAAATCCTTCCATCACCACTGAACTCCCCAAAAATTCTGCGGAATTATCGTTAGGATTTCCAAAATAATTATGTAATGAAATATAATCAATATGTTCAAAGCATTCACGTAAAACAGTTCTTTCCCAATCACCGAAAGTAGGCATCGTCGGGCTGGAACTTCCGCATGCAACCAATTCAATGGAAGGATCCACAAGTTTCATCATTTTAGCAGTCTCACACGCAAGTCTTGCATATTCATTTGCAGTCTTAGCACAGATTTGCCACGGTCCGTCCATTTCGTTTCCAAGACACCACAATTTAAACCCAAACGGCTCTTCAAATCCGTTTGCTTTACGCATTGCTGCATAATAGGTATCTGTGGTACTGTTGCAGTATTCTACCAGATTAGCAGCATCCTGCGGACCTCTTGTTCCCAAATTTACTGCCATCATAACTTCAGTATTGGCACGTTTCGCCCATTCCTGAAATTCATCAACACCAACTTCATTAGTTTCTACACTGTTCCATGCAAGTTCAAGCTTTTTAGGACGGAGCTCTACGGGTCCAACGCCATCTTCCCAGTTATAACCTGAAACAAAATTGCCACCTGGATAACGAACAACTGGAACATTGAGTTTCTTTACTTTTTCAATAACATCCTGACGGAATCCATCTTCGTCAGCTGTCGGATGGTCGGGTTCAAAAATGCCACCATAAACAGCACGACCTAAATGCTCAATAAAAGAGCCATAAATTCTTTCATCAATCTTTGCACCTGTAAATTCGGATACAAGTGACATTTTTGCCTTTTTCATATTAAAACCACCTTTGAGTGATATGTTTTACTTCGTTTCTTCTTCAGGAAGATTCTGTTTTTCTGAAAGGAAATTGTGAAGAATCTCCTGATTCTCTTCCAAATCCATTACAAGGGAAGCACCAACGCCGGGAATATTCTCGTCATGCCATGTTCCGTCAGCAGGAATCTGCTGTTGCACAATGGAGTAAGAATATAGCTTTTTAGCAAGAGCTTCGGTACCCATATTGAGAATCTCTTTAGATTCAAGATTTGTTTTTACAAGTGGAATAATTGTCTTTGCAAGGTTGTAAAGCTTGTCCATACTGAGTGTTTTTGATTTTTCAACAATGGCAGTAATAACTTTTCTCTGTCTTTGTGTTCTCATAAAGTCGGAGTCAAGGCTTCTCATTCGGCTGTACCAAAGTGCCTGTTCACCATTAAGATGGACATTTTCACCTGCTTCAAGAGGGATAAGCTTGCCATCATTTTTTGCCCATTTTGAGTATCGGCTTTCTTTCTGCGTTATATCAACTTCAACGCCACCGATTTCGTCAACAATAGTTGTAAAAATCTCAAAGTCAACCATAGCATAGTAGTCGATATCAACTTTGAAATTCAATTCAAGAGTGTCGGTAAGGGTCTGAATTCCACCACGGAAGAAAGCGGAATTTAGTTTTGATTTTTTGCTATAACCTGCAATTCTTACATAGGAGTCACGCAAGAACGAAGTAAGCTTAATCTGCTGATTCTTATGGTCAAGAGTTACAAGCATCATTGTGTCAGAACGAGATTCTGTTTCACCTTTTCTTGCATCAGCACCAACAAGGAGAATATTAATCTGAGCATTATCCCTGTAAAGTAAATTTGAGTCGATGTGACTGTTTTCGCTTAACTGTTCTTCTCTGTCAAAAGACGAAAGGAGGTCGTTTACAGCTTTGTATCCGAAAATACCAAGACAAGCACCTGAAACAAGCACAAGACAAAGAATAACAATCAAAGCATTGCGTACAGGATGACGTTTTTTCTTAGGCTTCGATTTCTTATCATCAACTGCGTCACTGTAAATAGCATTAACGTCATCATAGTTGATTTCCTGACGCTTACGGTTCTCAAAGGAAGAGTTATATTTTACTTTGTATTCATTGGATGTTTGTGCTTTGATAGCTTCCGGAGCTTTATATGTGTTTTTGGGAAAATAAATATTGTCGTCATCTTCTGCATTTGACGAAAAATCCTCATAACCATTCTGTGATGAGCTATAAATATCTTCAAACTCGTCACGCTGGGGAGAATTACTGAAAATATCCTCAAATTCGTCGTTTTTAAAACGATTTTCTGCCATTTCCTTCACCTTATAAAATAAAAAAATATATACAATACATTGTACAACATATCCGTAAAAATCACAATAAGTTTTTTGAATTATTAATGAATTTCAAGAAAAAATTAATAAATAACTATGTTGTACTTGAAAGATAGAAAGAAAATATGTATAATAATAGGCAGTTTTAGTTTTGTTGGCAAAATATTGTCAACGTATTCGGGAGAATAAATATGTTAGGAAAGTATGTAAGGGTAAGAGTTACCCGACCCATGCACTCCTTTGACAAAGAGAGAAACCTCTCTTATGATCTTAATTTTGGTGTGGTGGAAAGTGGAATTGACCCACATTCACCTGTCAAGGGTGCTTATATTATGGGCGTGACACACAGAGTCCGTATTTTTGAGGGACGTGTGATTGCTGTAATTAAAAGAAAAGATTTAAGTGGAATTTATTTGGTGGTTGCACCAAAAAGCAAACGCTTTATAGTTCATCAGATTGAGGATGCTGTAAGATTTTCCGAAAAAGATGGCACTTACGAAATGAGTTGTCTGTATGAAAGCTCATGTGGTGCTATTGTTTACCGTAAAATCAACGGTGAAACAAGATTCTTGCTCATTAAGAATAAGCGTAGTGCAAACTGGGGATTCCCTAAGGGTCATATTGAACGAGGGGAAAATGAAAAGGAAACTGCATACCGTGAGGTGTTGGAGGAGGCAGGAATAAGAATCCGTTTTCTCCCTGATTTCCGTTTCCGTTCTGAATACTCAATTCAGGGACGAATTGAAAAGCAGGTTGTTATTTTCCTTGCTACGACTGATGACACAACAACCACAATTCAGCGTGAGGAAATTGAAGAGTATCTTTGGCTTAAATTTGATAAGGCTATGAATTCTCTTAAATTCCCTAATGATAAGCAAATGCTTCGAAAAGCCAATGATTATCTTTTAAATATGGAGGATAAAAATGACTGAGACATTAGTTAATGAAATGATGAATTTTCTGCAAAATAAGATTCCTGAGGAATTAGTGGCATTTGTTATTTCACTTTTTCCTGTGCTTGAATGTCGTGGTGGCATGATTGCTGCAAGAATTATGGAAATTCCTTTTGTTACGGCATTTTTACTTTGCTATCTCGGTAATATGGTGCCGATTCCATTTATCCTTCTTTTCATTAAGAAGATTTTTGAATTTCTTCGTCGCTTCAGTTTCTTTGAAAAAATCATCAGCAAATTTGAGGCAAAAGCTGAAAAGAATGCAGACAAAATTCTCCGTTATAAATCTTGGGGACTTCTCATTTTCGTTGCAATTCCACTTCCCGGTACAGGAGGTTGGACAGGTGCTTTGATGGCAGCATTGCTTGACATTAGATTCAAGAGAGCATTACCAATTATCGCACTTGGTGTGCTCATCGCAGGTTTCATTATGTCAGGTCTTACATACGGCATATTCCAAATGTAAAATATTGTTGGCGTGTTATAGCCTCCCGGGTTTATGGGAGGGGCACCGCCGAAGGCGGTGGAGGGGTTCCTCCGCCGTTATTTTTTGTTGCTACACAAGCATTTTTGTGTTATACTGAAACAAGCATAAATTTTATGAGGTATGAATATGAAGAAA
>CALBQZ010000014.1 GCA_937899735.1 uncultured Clostridia bacterium
TTGATAAAGCTTGCTTTGTACTTGCAGGTATTGATGAAAAATCACTTCTTCAGGCTATTGATACAGCTGTTGAAATGAATATGAATAACGATTTAGGAATTCCTGTTCCTGATTATGTTGATGAAATTGTTTCAAATAAGGTTATCAAACTTATTCAGTCTTATACCGGTGTAGTTAATAAGATGGTTTGGAGAAAATATTAATGAAATGCGAAAGAATATTCGAAGAACGTTATCAAAGGAGTCCTTCAGGAGTGGCGTTCTGCCCATACAGAATTTGTCCTATTGGTGCTCACAGTGACCACCAGTTGGGTAAAATCACGGGACTTGCTATTGATAAGGGAATCCATATTGCATATGGACCGAAAACAAGCGGAATTGTTGAACTCAGTTCCTTGCAGTTTAATAAACGTGCACAGTTTCATATAAATTCCGTGCCTGAAACAAGACAGATGGATTGGGCAGATTATTTGCGTGGTGCGACTCTTGCTTTGACTCAAAAATATCCTGTTAAAGTAGGTCTTGCAGGTGTAATCGAAGGTACATTACCGATAGGTGGATTATCTTCATCAGCAGCGGTAATTATTGCTTTCATTTCGGCTCTTTGTGATGTAAATGGAATAAAACTCACAGGTAGTGAAATGATTATGATGGCGTTACAGGCTGAAAATAAATATGTTGGTGTATCTTGTGGTAAGTTAGACCAGTCTTGTGAGGTCTATTCAAAAAAAGATCATCTTTTATATCTTGATACAAAAGATGATACTTACGAACTTATTCCAACAAATCCACGGATGAAGCCATATGAAATTATTGTTTTCTTCAGTGGGTTAGAGCGCTCATTGGTAGGCTCAAAGTTCAATATGCGTGTTGATGAGTGTCGTAGTGCGGCCTATGCATTAAAGGCTTTTGCTGGTATGGAATACGGCAGATTCAGTGAAACTAATCTCCGCGAAGTGCCTTACGAAGTTTACCTCAAACATAAAGGTAGATTGCCGGATAACTGGAGAAAACGTGCAGAACATTGGTATACTGAGTTCCATCGTGTTCAAAAGGGTGCTGAGGCATGGCGCAAAGGCGATATTGATGAGTTTGGCAGGCTTTCATTTGAAAGTGGCTATTCATCAATTTATAATTACGAAGCGGGTTCACCGGAACTCAAAAAGTTGTATGAAATAATGACGGAAACTGACGGTATTTATGGTGGCCGTTTCAGTGGTGCAGGATTTAAAGGGTGTTGTATTGCTCTTATCGATCCTGCATTTCGTGATTCTATAATTGAAAATGTAACCACAAAATATCTCAAGGAATTTCCTGCCCTTGAGGGTAAATATTCTGCTAGTATTACCAAAAGTGCAGATGGAGTTAGTTTATGAAATGTATGATATTAGCGGCGGGCTATGCAACCCGCCTTTATCCTTTAACTGAAAATTTTCCTAAACCATTGCTTAAGGTGGGTGAAAAGACTATTCTTGATTGGCTTATTGAAGACATTGATGCTATGGGAATTGTGGATGAGTATGTTGTGATTTCAAACCATAAGTTTGCTCATCATTTTGATGCATGGGCATCAGAAAAAAAACAGAATATTACTGTTGTTGACGATGGTACAAGCTCAAATGAAACCAGATTGGGTGCAGTTTGTGATATTCAGTTTGCCATCAATAAGTTGGGTTTAGACGATGATATGCTTGTAATAGCAGGAGATAATCTCCTTGATTTCAGCTTGACCAAGTTTATAGAATATGCAAAAAATAAAAACGCAACTTGTATTATGCGTTATTATGAAGCATCACAGGATAAAATTAAAAAATGTGGTGTAGTAACTGTTGATATCGATGACAAGATAATAAATATGGTAGAAAAACCTGCAAATCCTGAAAGTAACTGGTGTTGCCCACCGTTCTATTATTACACAAGAGAGTCCGCCAAGCTTATTAAAAAAGGTATTGAAAGTGGATGTGGAGTTGATGCACCCGGTAGTTTTATTGCATGGCTATGTACTCAGGTTGAGGCATATGCTATGGAGATGCCAGGTAAACGTTATGATATCGGTAACATTGAGAGTTATGAACAGGTAAAAAAGGAGTATAAGGGTATATGTCAGTCCCTAACATTAATTTAAAAAACAAAACCATCCTTGTAACAGGTGCAGCCGGGTTTATAGGTGCAAACCTGGTTAAAGAGCTTTTGAAATCCACTGAGCAAATTCGTATTGTAGGAATCGATAGTATCAGTGATTATTACGATATTTCAATTAAGGATTATCGACTAAAAGAAATTGATAATCTTGCAAAGAATTTTTCACAATCAAGTTGGACTTTCATTAAAGGCAATATTGCAGATAAAACACTTGTTTGCGAGTTGTTTGCTAAGTACAAATTTGATGTAGTTGTTAATCTTGCTGCACAGGCGGGAGTGCGCTATTCTATTAAAAATCCTGATGTTTATATTGAGAGTAATATAATAGGCTTCTATAATATTCTGGAAGCATGTCGTCATAATCCGGTTGAGCATTTAGTATATGCATCAAGCTCAAGTGTTTATGGTTCAAATAAAAAAATTCCGTATTCAACTGATGATAAGACTGATAATCCGGTTTCACTTTATGCGGCAACTAAAAAATCAAATGAATTGATGGCACATGCATACTCAAAGCTTTACAATATTCCATCTACAGGATTACGTTTCTTTACGGTTTACGGGCCGGCAGGTCGTCCTGATATGGCATATTTCAGTTTTACCGATAAGCTTATCAGAGGTGAAACAATAGAAATATTTAATTATGGTAATTGCAAACGTGATTTCACCTTTGTTGATGATATTGTTGAAGGTGTAAAACTTGTTATGCAGAACGCTCCTGAGAAGAAAATAGGGGAGGATGGACTACCGATTCCACCATATAGAATTTATAATATTGGTAACAATAGTCCTGAAAACCTTCTTGATTTCGTTGACATATTGCAACAAGAATTGGTCTTAGCAGGTGTATTACCTGAAGATTATGACTTTGAAGCACACAAAAGACTTGTACCAATGCAGGCTGGTGATGTGCCAATTACTTATGCTGACACAAGTGACTTGGAAGAAGATTTTGGATTCAAACCAAGTACATCACTTCGTGATGGGCTTCGTGCTTTCGCAAAATGGTATAAAGATTTTTACATATAATGAAAACCTACTGACTGAATTTGTCAGTAGGTTTTTCTATAATCCTGATTTTTCAAATATATCACGCATAGTTTCCATGCTTTTTTCATCTACGTTTGAGATTTTATTGAATTTATTTTTTGAGTTTTTATCATTAGAAAGAACAAACTCAAAAATACGCACAATCCAAAAAAATGGTAATAATATCGGTAATTTTTCAAGAATTGAATATCTGAGTTTCATATGCTTGAGTGATGGAAAAATTGTTTCAATTAAGCGTTTCCCTTTGGATTTTTTTGTAAGTGCAGCTCGGGCCGCTTCGTCAGCATTTTTCACAGGTGCACCTAAAACGATATAATTTTCCATAGTTATAAGGTCATCATTATATTCGCCACCATAAAACATACATTTGTACAGTTTCCTGATTTTTAAAGCGAATTTTTCAATGCCAAGTGCTTCAAATTGTTTGTTTATATAGTTAAAATCAAGATGCTCACTTAATTTCTTCTCCATAAGGAACAAGTCCATCATGGGTCTGAAACAAGAACCTGCTTCAAGATAGTGTTCAGCGAGATGAGCAAGCACATAAACATACAAATCATTTATGGACATTTTATATTCATGTTCACTGACTTTTTCAGAGCGTTTCCAAGTATCCGTAAAGTAATCATGCATAAAATAATCTTCAACAAAAAGCATTTGGTGAAGCTCAATGGTAAGAAATGGCTTTTTGCCAAAGATTATGTCTTTGCCATTATTCATTACTTGCTCAAATCCTTGAGAAAGGAAGAAATCCTGTCCTTTTTTCAAGTCATTTTCATGTACAAGTATATCCATATCTACCATATAACGTATCTCAGGTGCAGGATATAATTCTTTAAGATGCGAACCCTTGAGAAACATAAAGTCAATGTTTTCTTCGGAGAAATGTTTACGGATGTTTTCTCTTTCTTCCGACTGAGTTACATCTCTCATGAGATTTGTCATATATACTTGCTTGAATGATGCTTCCAGCGATGCAGGTACAGTAACACTGCCATTTTTAATGGCAAGATACAAAAAACCTTGAACAGCATTCTTCGAAGCGAGTTTACATAACTGAGATAAATTAACGTCTTCAGGACATAGAGGAATAGATTGCTCACATAAAATTGCGGAAATCATTTTAAGAAAATATTCCTTTGTTCTCATAGTATCTGACATTATTTAAACATTCCTTTGATTTTTCTTGCACCAACCAATATGTATCTTCTGAAAGGTCGTACCATAGTCCATAATCTACTGTAGATTTTATATGAAAGCTTTGTCACATCAAATTTCTTACCATTTCGGGTAATTGATGACACAACAGCAATAATATGTTTGTCGTTAATACCATACTCTTTGACGCTCTGATTATCACCACAGAGTATGTATCCTTTGTCGTTTATACCAATAATTCTGTGAAGAACAAAATGACCGTCGTTACGACGATAAAAGATGATGTCGTATTTCTTTGCTTTTTCGCATTTAACGATTTCAACTGTATCTCTGCCCCAAACAAGTAATGGGAGCATGCTGGTACCTGTAATTGGTAATTGTACAGTGCCACCGGATTCAATTTTTTCTTTGATTATAGGATAAAGCTCATCAAGTGAGACTGTTATTTTCTTTGCATTTTCCATAATATTACCTCACTCAAAAATTATAGTGTAATACAAGAAAAAAGTCAACTTGTATGTTTCTTCCTCAATGAATTCCAAGCGTTAAATAATGCCGCTGAGACAATAATTGCATATCCTACAAAACTCCATTTGTCAGGGAAATCACCGAATACAACAAAGCTTAAAAGCGTTGTGAATATAATCTGAGAATAATCATAAACTGAAATCTCTTTTGCAGGTGCTTTTGAGTAGGCGGTAGTTATAAAGTATTGACCACCACTTGCAGAAAGTCCTGCAAGAATTAAAAATAGCCATTGTTTCATAGACATCGGTGTAAAGTCAAATACTAACCACGGAAAAGTTACTAAGCAAGAAAAAGCCGAGAAATAGAATATAACCAGATTTCCTTTGAAACCATTCTGAGTAAGTTTTCTTACACAAGCGTAAGCAAGACCTGCACCCAATCCACCTAAAAAGCCCATAAAAGCTGGAAAGGCTTCGAATGAGAAAGATGGTTTCATAATAAACAAAGCGCCTATAAATGCCATTACAACGGCTAATATCTGCTTTGTATTTGCTTTTTCTTTAAGAATGAATAAAGAAAAAATAACTGCGAAGAAAGGGGATAGTTTGTTAAGCATAGAAGCATCTGCAAGATTCATGTTACTGAGTGCATAGAAATTGCAAAGAATACCCGATGTACCTGCAATAGCACGAATAAGTAAAAACACTATATTCTTTCCCTTAGGTAATGCCCACTGCTTGTTTTTTGTAATCAACACAAATGCGAAAACACATGCCACAGCATTCCTGAAAAAGCTTTTCTGAATTATTGGCAAATCTCCCGATAATTTCACAAAAAGTCCCATAAGGGCAAAGAAAAAGGCAGAAATGATAATATATATAATTCCTTTAGTTTTGTCGTTTTTAATCATTTAATGTCACCAAATGTATTTTACCACAAAAAAATTCCCGTAGCAATAAACTACGGGAATAAATTATATTCTATTGTTTATTTATTTATCTTCTTTTTCAAGACGTTTTGTGTTCTGTCCTGCTGCAAAGTTAACACCTGTATCTTTTGGCTCGTCTTCTGTGAATTCATAGTCTTTACCAGGAAGAATTGCATTAAGAATGATACCTGCAAGAGAAGCACAGGCAAGTGCAGAAAGAGTAATTGTAACACCACCGATTGTGAATGATGCACCACCTGTAAGACCAAGTGCAGTAACAAGAATGATAGCAGCAACAATAAGGTTTCTGCTCTTTGTGAAATCAACCTTTGATTCAACAACATTACGAACACCGATAGCAGAAATCATACCATAAAGAACGAATGAAATACCACCGATAATAGCTGTTGGAAGTGAGTTGATTACTGCTGCAAATTTTGGTGAGAATGAAAGCACAACTGCAAATACAGCAGCAAGTCTGATAACCTTAGGGTCATAAACTTTTGAAAGTGCAAGAACACCTGTGTTTTCACCATATGTTGTGTTAGCAGGGGCACCAAGGAGGGAAGCAATTGTTGTTGCAAGACCATCACCTGTAAGTGTTCTGTGAAGACCTGGGTCTTTGATGTAGTTTTTGCCAACAGTAGCGCCGATAGCAGAAATATCACCAATATGCTCCATCATTGTAGCAAGAGCGATTGGCATAATACCAATGATTGCGCTGATGATAAGACTCTTGTTTGACCAGTCAACACCGAGAATAGTCGCATCTTTATGAATAGGAAGACCAATCCAAGAAGCTTCTTTAACTGCTGTAAAGTCGATTGCCCAACCTTCAACACCACCAATGTTACCAACGAGAATAGCAACAACATAAGCACCGATAACACCTAAGAGAATTGGAATAATCTTTGCCATGCCTTTGCCCCAGATGTTGAAGATAACAACGATTGCAAGAGCAATAAGAGCAAGTGGCCAGTTAGCAGCACAGTTGTTAACTGCTGAGCCTGAAAGGCCAAGACCGATAGCAATGATAATAGGACCTGTAACAACTGGTGGGAAGAAACGCATAACTTTCTTTATGCCAACGAGTTTGATGATACCTGCAAGAACAAGATAAACAAGACCTGCACAAGCAACACCGAGACAAGCATAAGGAAGAAGTTCCTTATTAGGGATTGTGCCATCTTCACCAAGCTTTGGTGCAACAGCTGCGTATCCACCAAGGAAAGCAAATGATGAACCAAGGAAAGCAGGAACCTTAAACTTTGTGATTACGTGGAATAAAAGCGTTCCAAGACCCGCCATAAGGAGTGTTGTTGCAACATCAAGACCTGTAAGAAGAGGAACAAGAACTGTTGCACCAAACATTGCGAACATGTGCTGGAATCCTAAAACAAGCATTTTTGGAACACCTAACTGTTTAGCGTCATAAATACCTGTTTCGGGAATAGCATTCTTTTTGTTTTTTGCCATTTTAACATCCTCCAATAACTTATTTGTCAAGTCTATGATATCACTACATACTGTAATTTTCAAACATAAATACTACAAAATATTGAACTTTGTAGCAATGCACTAAAATTTCAAAGTGTCTTTGACTATTTTGCTTAAAAGAAAAACACATATATTGTAATAATCACTTGCTTTTTCTTATTTAGTATTGTAAAATTATGTAAAACAAAGCATCAAGAAGGAGAATTTATGAGAATTATAGTTGTTTGTATTTGTGCGTGGTTTGTTGCTCAAGTGATTAAGGTTATTCTTAACACAATTAAGTATATTGTTGATAAGGCAAAGGGTAATGTAACAAAGAAAGTTACAATAGGAACTCTTTTTAAATTAGGTGGTATGCCAAGTTCACATACTGCTACAGTAATTTCTCTCAGTACTTGTATAGGTGCTCTTGAAGGCTTCGACTCAACAATGTTTGCAGTGGCAGGTGTTTTCGCATTTATTACAATGTTTGATGCATTTATGGTAAGACTTCCTGTTGAAAAGCTTACTGAATCATTTTTGGTTGTTCGTGAGGCTGTATTAGGTAGAGATATAAAAGCACTCAAAAAAGTTGAGGGACACACAATTCCTGAAATTATTGGCGGATTTATCACAGGTGCAGGTATTGCACTTTTATTCCTTAATTATTCACCATTATTCCCTGATTACGTTTCAATCTTTGCAAGATAAAATTACTAGTTCAAAAAAGCTCCCAATCGGGAGCTTTTCTTTATATATTAGCAAGTGCCTGTTCAATATCTGCAATAATGTCTTCAACATTCTCAATACCAACTGAGAATCTGATAAGGTCTGGTGATACACCGCATTCAACGAGTTCCTGGTCGCTTAACTGTCTGTGAGTTGATGAAGCAGGGTGAAGTACACAAGTTCTGGCATCTGCAACGTGAGTAACGACTGCAGCAAGCTTAAGTGAGTTCATAAACTTTTCAGCTGCATCTCTGCCACCATTAACACCGAATGAAACAACACCACAAGTACCCTTTGGCATATATTTCTGAACAAGGTCATAATACTTGTTGCCAGGAAGAGCAGGGTAGTTAACCCAGGAAATCTTGTCATTGTTTTCAAGATACTTTGCAACTGCAAGAGCATTACTGCAATGTCTTTCCATACGGAGATGGAGGGTTTCAAGACCTAAGTTAAGGTAATATGAGTTCTGTGGAGCAGGAGTTGAACCGTAGTCACGAAGAAGCTGTGCAACGATTTTTGTAACATAACCTGCTTTACCGAAATCTTTAGTATAAACAGCACCATGATAGCTTTCATCAGGCTGTGTAAGTCCAGGAAATTTGTCGTTCTGTTCCCAGTCAAAGTTACCACTGTCGATAACTGCACCACCGATAATATTAGCGTGACCTTCCATATATTTTGTTGTGGAATGTGTAACGATATCAGCACCAAATTCGAATGGACGGCAGTTGATAGGTGTTGGGAATGTGTTGTCTATAATAAGTGGAACACCATTAGCGTGAGCAATTTTTGCAAATTTTTCAATGTCAAGAATGTCAAGGGATGGGTTTGCAATTGTTTCACCGAAAAGAGCCTTTGTGTTAGGTCTGAATGCAGCCTGAATTTCTTCTTCACTTGCATTTGGGTCAACGAATGTAACGTCAATACCAAGTTTTCTCATTGTAACATTGAAAAGGTTGAATGTACCACCGTAAATTGTAGCAGCGCTGATAAAATGGTCACCTGCACCCATAATGTTGATAAGTGAGAAGAAGTTAGCAGCCTGACCTGAAGATGTAAGCACACCTGCAACACCACCCTCAAGCATTGTGATTTTCTGTGCAACCATATCACTTGTTGGGTTAGCAAGACGTGTGTACATGTAACCTGGTTCAAGGTCGAAAAGTTTTGCCATAGCTTCACTTGTATCATATTTAAATGTTGTACTTTGTGCAATAGGGAGTACTCGTGGTTCACCATTTTTTGGTCTGTAAGCACCCTGAACGCAATTTGTTTCTATTTTATAACTCATTTTAATCAGTCCTCCAAAAATTTCTTCATAAGTGCAACGCCACTTTCAATGAAAAGTCCTGTTGCCTTTGCAGTTTCTTCATTAATTGTATCAACACCATCAACTTCATTATTCTTATGATAAATCATAAATGGAACAGGGTCGGAAGCGTGGGTTGCTGTAACAATCGGTGTTGGGTGGTCAGGAAGAATCATAATTTTGTAATCATCATAATCCTTTAATCCTTCAAAGAGTACAGGAAGTACCTGCTCGTCGATAATCTCAATAGCACGAACCTTATTTTCAGGTTCACGTCGGTGACCACATTCGTCAGGAGCTTCAATGTGAATATATGCATAGTCACAACCATTCTTAAGTGCTTCAACAGCAGCTTCTGCTTTACCTACAAAGTTAGTATCTATGTAGCCTGTTGCGCCTTCTACATCAGGCGTGTCCATTTTAGCACATTTACCGATACCCTTAAGAAGGTCAACCGCTGAAATTACAGCACCCTTGATGCCATATAACTCTTCAAATGGTGAAAGTGCAGGCTTTTTGCCTTCACCCCAAAGCCAGATTGAGTTAGCAGGACGTTTGCCATTCTTGATTCTTTCAAGGTTTACAGGATGGTCTTTAAGTAAAGCATAACTTTCTTTCATCATTCTGATAAGGTCAGCTGCGTTTTCGCTTGTTGAAAGATATTCACCAACAACTCTGCCTGAAATATCGTGTGGGGGGGTCATATTACCAAGGTCGGTTGTACCGTTATCCCAAACAAGACAATGACGATAGCTTACGCCGCTATAAAACTTGTAAAGTTCATTACCAAAATGTTCTTGTACTGTTTCAATAATCTTTTCTGCCTCAGCAGTTGAAATATCATCTGCACAGTAATCAACCATTGTTTTGTCAGTATAGTTTTCTTCGTCTGAAAGAGTAACAATGTTGCAACGAAGAGTTACATCTGTATCTTTAAGGTCAACGCCGATGCTTGCAGCCTCAAGCGGACTTCTACCAGTATAATAAATTGATGGGTCAAAGCCCATAACACTCATATTAGCAACGTCGCTACCTGGTTTCATTCCATCGGGAACAGTTTTTACAAGACCAACTGTGCCTTTCTTTGCAAGTGAGTCGAAGTTGGGCTTTTTAGCCAACATCATAGGTGTCTTGCCGTCAAACTGGGGAACAGGGTAGTCAGCCATTCCGTCGTATAAAACAACAACATATTTCATTTATACCATCTCCATATAGAAATCAAAATAATTTACTGAACATTTTACCATATATAAATGGTAATGTCAAAGAAATAGTGTATGTGATGATTTGCATAATTTTGCACTTTGAGTTTTGCATTTTGCATTCATTCTATTCCCCAACCGCTGATATTTCCACGCTGCATTCCACCGATAATCTTTTGCCGAAGAGCGGGATAACGTTTTTCAAGGTCAGAAAGAAGTCTTTTAGTATCCTCACGATTTGTCTTTTCGTCAGCAGGACAATTGCTTTCCACAATTGGCACGTTTTCTTTGTTTGCGATTCTCGTTATATCTGTTTCATATGCAAATACCATGGGTCTAATCATGTATAAATCTTTTCTTGAAAGGTATGAAACAGGAGAGAAGCATTCAGCACGACCGTTACCAAACAAATTCATAATAAATGTTTCAGCAGTATCGTCAAGATGATGACCAAGGGCAATTTTATTACATCCTAATTCTTTAGCGGTATCGTGCAAGAGTCCACGTCTCATTCTTGCACAAAGACTGCATGGATTGCTTTCCTTTCTCTCCTCAAATATGATATGATAAAGCTCTGTGCGTTTGATTGTGTATAGTATATTATTCTCTTTACAAATTCTCTCGATTTCAGAATAATCTGCACATTCACCATAAAACTGTGGGTCAAGAGTTATTGCACAAAGGTCAAAATTTTTCGGATAAAAAATCTTAAGGTTAATAAGGCACAAAAGCATAACAACACTGTCTTTTCCACCAGAAACGCAGACGGCAATTCTGTCACCATCTTCAATCATATTGTATTTGTCAACAGCAGCACGGACAAGACTCAATAACTTTTGCACACAATTCAACTCCTTTGTAAAAGATTACAAATATTGTAGTATGATTTTGTGAAAAAGTAAATAAAAAAATTAAAAAATGTTCAAGAAGAAAAATATGTAAAAAACAGAGAAAAAATGAGAAAACAAGAGATATGTATTTATCTCATAAAAAAATTAAAAAAATGTGTTGACAAATAAAAATCCCTTTGTTATAATCATCGAGCAATTTAAAATAAATATTCGGAGGTAAGTTCTATGTCAACTTATATGCCAAAAAAGGGCGACATTACCCGTAACTGGTATGTGCTTGACGCAGCAGGTAAAACACTTGGTAGCGTAGCTGCTGAAGCTGCTGTTCTTCTTAGAGGTAAGCACAAGCCAACATTCACTCCTCATGCTGATTGTGGTGACCACGTAATCATCATTAATGCAGAAAAGGTTGTTCTTACAGGTAACAAGCTTGAACAGAAAATGTACTATCATCACACAGGTT
>CALBQZ010000015.1 GCA_937899735.1 uncultured Clostridia bacterium
TTACAAGCTGTGCACCCATATTTTCAAAAGCATCTTCAAGTTCAATTTCTTTTGCGATTGTAACACCGTCATTAGTGATAAGTGGACCGCCGTATTTTCTGTCAAGAACTACGTTTCTGCCTTTTGGTCCAAGAGTGATTTTAACTGTATTGCTTAATTTATCAATACCATTCTGAAGAGCCTTTCTAGCTTCTTCACCGTAAATAATCTGTTTAGCCATTATTTAGCCCTCCTTATTCAACAATAGCAAGAATTTCAGACTGACGAACAATAGTATACTCTGTGTTGTCCATCTTAACTTCTGTACCTGAATATTTGCCGATAATCACCTTATCGCCAACCTTAACATACATTTCAACTTCGTGACCGTCAATAAGTCCGCCAGGACCTACTGCAACAACTTCAGCTACCTGTGGTTTTTCCTGAGCAGATGCTGCAAGAACAATACCACTCTTTGTTGTTTCTTCCATTTCACAAGACTTGAGAACTACTCTGTCTGCAAGTGGTTTGATAGTCATATTATATTACCTCCTGAAAGATTATTAAATACATTTTTAGCACTCTTACCTTTCGAGTGCTAATTATATTGTAGCCACATTTTACCAAAAAATCAAGTCTTTTATGTAAATTTAATAATTATTTCACATTTATTTTACTCAAAAAAACAATGGGACGATGATACACCGTCCCTTATTAAATTATATTAAGCCAAAACTCACGTTAAGTGCTTTGTTGATTTTATTCATATCTGAAACCGAAAGGTTACCCATTCTTTCTTTTAGTCTTTGTTTATCTATCGTTCTTACCTGTTCAAGCAAAACAACTGAATCCTTGCTAAGTCCACAGGAATCTCCATCCACATTTATATGCGTCGGCATTTTCGACTTATCCTGCTGACTTGTAATAGCCGCAGCAATCACAGTTGGACTATATTTATTTCCAACATCATTTTGCACTATAAGTACAGGTCGTACTCCACCTTGTTCAGAACCTACAACGGGACTTAAATCGGCGTAATATATGTCCCCTCTTTTTACATTCATCAATATCACTCCTTACACATTTATTTTTACCTTAGTTTTGCAAAAATAAACATTAAAGGTAAAAAAACAGGGAGTAATATATTTTATTCTTAAATCATTCCGTATGTCCCATTATGTACTCAAAATCTTCAAATTCAATTATGTAAGCATTATCAACCATAAGTGTTTTAAATCCTTTTGATTCGTTCAGTATCATTTTATACATATGATTATCCGAAAGAAATATATAATTATCATTTTCAATAGTAGCCAGTTTAATATTTTCTGCACAAGTAACAATCATTTCCCCAAGCATACTATATGGCATTTTCTCTGCCGATACAGAAAATAATAAATCATCGTACTTAACACTGTATTCTCCATCAGCAAGAGTAATTTGCATACCATTTGCACTTTCAGGTAAAGAAAATGTCAAAATCAGCTTACCAAAAGACTCATATTCTGCTTCTGCACTGATTTTGACATCATTTATTGTTGTACTTATTTTTGTTTTAAACCCTATGAAATCAGGAATTTCATTTTTATTATCTTTCTTCATTTCACATCCGTGCAATATAAAAATGCACAACAGAACACAAAGAAGTTTTTTCATAAAATAACCTTATTCCAATATTTTAAGGACGGATGGCAGTTCGTTAAGCATAAGTGTAGGAGTATTTCCCATCATTGAGTATTTTTCACTTACTCTATCTCCTGCAACACCATGAATATTTACACCTGCAATAGCACTCTTGAAAACATCAACCTTCTGTGCAACAAAAGAAGCTATAATACCAGCTAAAACATCTCCACTTCCACCTGTTGCCATACCCGGATTACCTGTTGTATTAACATACAAGTCATCATACTTACTGTTTCCGACAAGCGTTGATGCACCCTTAAGCACAAGAGTACACTCATGTTTTTTTATAAATTCTTTAACAACCACAGGTCTGTTAGATTGAATCTCCTCCACACTCAGCCCTATAATCCGTGACATTTCCTTAGGATGTGGAGTCAATATAATTGGTGCTTTTGCAGAGTCTATTATATCTATATTATCTTTTACACAATTTATTCCGTCAGCATCAAGAATTACTGGCACTTCAGAATTTTCGATAACAAACCTTGTAACTGCTTTAGTGTCATCATCAACGCCCATGCCACAACCGATAACTACACAAGAACATTTTCCTAGCTCTTTTTCAAGTCGTTTAATACTGTTCTGAGATATTCTACCTGATTTATTATGTTCAAGCGGAACAAGAATTTGCTCGTAGGTTTTAGGTGCAACAGCATTATAGCTTGCTGCCGGCATTGCTACTTTAACAAGACCTGCACCACTGTTAACTGCTGCCTGAGATGCAAAATATACTGCATTGGGCATTTCATAACTGCCACCAATCACAAGCACTGTACCATAATCGCCTTTGTGACTCTGTGGATTTCTCTTACTGAAAAACGATTTGATTTCTTCCTGTTTTACCGTGAATAAAGATGCTGATACTTCCTTGTAGCATCTTTCAGGTATATTCAGGGGTGCTAGAACAATTTCTCCGCATCTATCAATAGATGGTCTTAAAACATGAGCAGGCTTTAGTGCTAAAACTGCAATAGTAATATCTGCAGAAACACATGACTCATCCACATTCTTACCGTCTCCCTCAAGTCCACTTGGAATATCAATACTTACAACTGTTGCATGGGACTTATTGATTTTCGTAAATATAGCTGAGCAGGTTTCATTTGGTTGACCTTTAAAACCAATACCGAAAATGCAATCCACAATAATATGTGCTTTTTCAAAATACTTTTCGACTGTAGGGCTATTTTCATAGTAAACAACCTGAATTCCCATCGCTCTTACACGGGATAGCATATCGGAGGATAACTCATCCGATGGAAGTCCCATCGCCATCATAACGGTAACGTTATAACCGTTTTCATAAAGCTTTCTGGCAACAACGAAACCATCGCCACCATTTCTGCCTTTTCCACAGATTACAAGGACATTACGCTTATTTGTATTTTCAAAAGTCTTACGGATTATTCTTGCACAGTATGAACCAGCATTCTCCATAAGTTGCATATATGAAACGCCATATTCATTTGCTAACATCTCAATTTTACGTGTTTCTTCAACAGACAATACTCTCATTATATCGGACTCCTCATGAGATTATATTTACATTTATATTTTACCACAACACTATAAAAAAGCAACAAAAAAAGGACTCATAAGAGTCCTTAATTTTTTAGAGAACATAAATTGTAACGCCTCTGTCACCCCACTGAATACACTGTTCTTCTGTATTCATGAAAAGGTCACATGTGAAATATCCGTGTTTTACAAATCCACCGGTATCCGCTGCGATAGCATAACCGTAAACCACACCATCATTAGAAACAATCCACATTTCAGTTCCATAAGGAATCTGCTTTGGATTTACAGCAATGTACCCTGGTTTAGCTTTCTTACCTGTTGAAGTTGTACCACCCGGAATACAGTATGCTGCTGCTCTACCTGAAATTGTGTATTTATATTCTGTTGGCACATTGTTTGCACCGATTGAATATTTAGATGGAAGTGCAATTTCAGAAATTGGCTTACCATTCTTTTCAATTTTACCATTACCAAGGCCTGAAGTATTTACAAATGTACCAACTGTTGTAATTTGTTTTACAGGTTCTTTAGTAACTGTTTCACTGGTTGCAGTTGAAGACTGAACCTCTCCATTTACAACTTTGTCTTTATATACAACAGTTTTTGTTCCCTCAACACCCTTTTGTGTTACCTTTGTTGTACCTAATGCATATAATGCAGACTTAATTGCTTCAGTTTCATAAGCAATTTTCTCTTCTGCTTCACGCATTACATATTCAACTCTGAGAACATCAATTACCATATCCTTGGTAAGTTCAGTATCCAATGAAGGTACTACTTCGTCGTCGTTATCAAGAACAATATTCTGTTCCTTTAACAATTCACCGACTGTCTGTGCAATCGATTTAACAGTATTTGTTTCACCGTCAACATTAATTGTAATTGGTTTTGCTTCATAGATTACTAATTCTAAATTGTTTGTCACAACAGCATTTAAGTTGACGTTTGAATTTCCACCGTTAAAAAGTGTTACACCCTTACTGTCGATAAGTTCTGCAACTGTACCTGCAAACAAGGTTTCATAAGATTCACCGTTTGGATAAACCAATGTAACTTTACTCTCTCGGCAAATAATAATTCTGCTGTCTCTTCCCGGATTGAAATGCTCAAGAATGAGCTTATCATTCTCTGACAACTGAATTCCTACTTCGGCAACAACCTTCTCTGCCTCATATTCTGAAGTTTCGACTCTTGTTACCTGTGAGCCATCGTAGATATCAACTACATATGTCTCACTTGCGGCGGCAAAAACTGAACCTGCACAAACAACAGTAATAATTACTGCTACAAGCAATGCTACTCTTAACATTACTCGGCGTGTTGAGTTTGCACACCATTTGTTATTTTTTTTCATCATTCTGCTCCTTTAATAAGCCGTGTTAACCTCACTTCTTTAATTAAGGGCTTGTCGTGTTTTTAAACTTAGAAAAGCAAAAACACGCTTCGCTTAAACCACGACCGTTATCATCGCTTTGTGACCTTGCAAATTATATTCATATCTCGATAAAAAGTCAAATTTTTTGAAAAATGTTTTTTGTGTAAATTAAACAAAAACCAAAGTCATTTTTTGACTTAATATCCAAATACACCTCTTCAAACCACAATATCTTGTGCTTTTTTGGGTTTTTATTTTCGTTTTTTTGTGAAAATGGTAAAAAAACATTAAATTATTACAAAATGGTTACAAAATTTTATTGTTTTTTTACTGTTTTATACTCCCTGTTTATCTATTTTACGCAGAAAAATAGTAAAATATTCCTGATTTTCAATATACCATTATATATAGAATGCTTTTTATAGAATATTACAAAAAAAGCTGACAGATTTTAAAACCTGTCAGCTTTTAATTGTGCAATTTATACAAATACATACTGTATCAGTATCATATATAGAATTGTACCCGTACCAATACTCAAAAGGTTATTTCGTTTCCACAGATGAAGAACTACAACACTTATTCCTGCAATTAATTCAGGTAATCCAAATGGAGAAGACAAAAGATTAACTGATTTAAAACAATACACAACAAGCATACCGATAACAGCTGGTGGTAAAACTTTGCCAAGATATTCCACTGCTTTTGGTATTTTCTTACCCTCTGGAAAAACTATGAACGGAATTGCTCGGGTAGCAAGAGTTGTCAATGCAACCAAAAGAATAATAACGACTGAGCGCCAGAATGAAACAGGCAGGTTATTCATTGTTTTCTACCTCCCCTGTTTTCTTTTCTTCAATCTTGTGATTGGACAAAAGAACAATCATTATAATAATCATTGATGGTAATATAAAACTGTCCTTACCAAAAACAAGCAGACAAACTAAACTTGCTAATACACCAACGACTGCAGGGAAACGATTTTTCTTTTCAAGCCATTGTTCTACAAAAATAACGATAAACAATGCCGTCATAGCAAAATCAATACCTTTGGAATTAAATGGTATCAAAGAACCTGCGAGTGCACCAATCATTGAACCGATTATCCAATAAGATTGATTAAGTGTTGAAAGTGCAAACAAGAATTTGCCTTCATCCAC
The DNA here is from genome assembly GCA_937899735.1 of uncultured Clostridia bacterium. GTDB lineage: Bacteria > Bacillota > Clostridia > Oscillospirales > Acutalibacteraceae > Fimenecus. The sequence goes on from CALBQZ010000015.1 coordinate 5,722, forward strand.
ATCAGGTGGCGTTTTAGTAAGAAAGTATAATGAATATGTTTCGTCTGTCAAGGAAAAAATCATATACGGTTTCTTCTTACCTGAAACCTTGAATTTATCAAGTAATGAAAGACCATAAAAAATGTGACGAACGTTTACCATAAAAGATAAAAATACTACCTGAAAAAGGCTAACGGATGGTTCAAAGAAATTAACTGCAAGATATTGTCCTGACCCAGCATACACCAACAAGCTCATTAATCCTGCCCAGGCAAAATTATACCCTTTATTTGCAAACATAACGCCAAAGGCTATCCCTATAAAAAGATAACCTGTCATAACTGGTATTGTATGTGGAAATGCTGCTTTATAAGCAGCTTTATATGTATTTTTTTTATCCAAGACAATCACCATATAAAATTTTATCACTTTAACATAATAAAGTCAATGATTATTTGCATTGACATTGTGTTTATGTTATACTTATTTATATAGAAATTCCTTGGAGGCAATAATGAACAAAAAAATTCTCAAAAAGATAAAAGATAATACAATTAACGAATTGAAAACCTTGAAGATTAAAAACTTTTTTATTCTTTTCTTGGCTGGTGTTATAAACTCAATAGGTGTAACAATGTTTTTAGCCCCTGTAAATCTTTATGATAGTGGCATTTCAGGTACATCAATGCTTCTCTGGCAAGTAACACCCGATTATCTTAACCTCTCTGTGTTCCTTATTATTCTAAATTTTCCACTTTTCATTTTCGGATTGAAAAAACAAGGGTTACAGTTTACTATCTATTCTCTTTGGACTGTTATTATCTATTCACTTTCATCCTTTGTAATTACTGATATCCTTCCCGTTGATGTTTCAACATCATCACCTTTTGCTGGTAAAGATTTAATCCTTTGTGCAATATTTGGTGGACTTATCTCAGGTGTTGGCAGTGGACTTACTATCCGTTATGGTGGTGCTATTGATGGAATTGAAGTTATGGCTGTAATATTCGCAAAAAAATTCAATATGACAGTCGGCACTTTTGTAATGATATACAACGTTGTTCTTTATATTATAATAGGTATTGTTTTCAGAAGTTGGGAATTATCTCTCTACTCCATTATCACTTATGCTGTTGGAATTAAATCTGTTGACTTTATCGTAGAAGGTCTTGATAAAGCAAAATCCGTTATGATTATAACCGAAATGGAAGAAGAAATATGTGATGCATTAAGTCACAATTTTGGCTATGGTGTTACTCAAATTCATGCAACAGGATATTATTCCGGAAAATCCCGTTCAGTAATTTACTTTGTTGTGAATCGTTTTCAGATTGCAAAGCTTAAAATGATTGTGTCTGCTATTGACCCATCTGCATTCATCACAATTTCAGAAACTTCCGACGTGCTTGGTAGTAGTTTGAAAAACAAAAATTAGTGTATATAATATGTATAACAAAATTATTCATAAGTATTGCATAATTATTAAATTTGTTGTATAATGATTCTAAATATTTTTATGGATGTATTCATTCATACAAAAAAATAGGAGGATTTTTATGAAAAAAAGATTAGTAGTAGTTCTTGCAATGATTCTTGTTTTCACAACTCTCTTTATGACTGCTTGTGGCGACAAAAAGCCTGAAGGTGACACAGCAACAGGTGACATTTCTACACTTAAAATCAATGTAGGTTCAGGTGGTTCAACAGGTACATATTACGGTTTCTGTAATGTTATTTCCACTACACTCAAAGAAAAAACAGGCGCACAGCTTATGGTTCAGTCATCAGGCGCTTCAAAGGCTAACATCCTTGGTATTGATGATGGTGAAGTTGATATGGCTATCGTTCAGAATGACGTTATGGACTATGCTTACAACGGAACATCCCTTTTTGAAAAAAATGGTAAAATCCAGAGTTTCTCAACTCTTGGCGGTGTTTATGCTGAAGTTTGTCAGGTAGTTGCTCGTGCTGATTCTGGTATTAAGACAATCGCTGACCTTAAGGGCAAAAAAGTTTCTGTTGGCGACAGCGGTAGTGGTGTTGAATTCAATGCACAGCAGATTCTCGGTGCTTATGATGTTACATTTGCAGACATCGACAAACAGAACCTTAGCTTCCAGGCTTCTGCAGAAGCTCTTAAAGATGGTAAGATTGATGCTTTCTTCTGCACAGCAGGTGCTCCAACAGTTGCTATCACAGACCTTTCAACAACAACTGGTATTGTTCTTCTCGGTATTGATGATGAACACCTTACTAAGCTTCAGTCTAGCTATGGTTTCTATACAGCTTACAAAGTTCCAGCAGGTACATATAACGGAATTGACACAGAAGTTACAACAGTTGCCGTTAAAGCTACATTTATCGTAAGCAACGAACTCAGTGAAGAAGCTGTTTACCAACTTACAAAGGCTATCTACGAAAACAAAGACAACTATGTACATGACAAGGCAAAAGAAATGAGCCTTGAATATGCTGTTACAGGCATTACAGTTCCTTTCCACCCAGGTGCAGAAAAGTACTTTAAAGAAGTTGGTGCTATAAAATAATGAGCCTCAACACATTGGCTCACTCTAAAAAAAGATTAATTGTAGCAGCCGTTCTAATGACAATCATTACAGCGGCTGCTGTTTTAATAAACTGTTCTTCTGAATATCTCATCATGTATGACTCTGATACAGGAAAAAGGTATATCACTCAAAAAGCAGAAGACGGACTTGTTTTTTCGGTGGAATTCATCCACTCAGTTAATCAAACTCCGGTGAAAGATACATATATAATTGAAAATAAGCAAATAAAAGCTTATTCAACCACTTATCGTTCCTTCGGTGCAGGTGTACAAACATCTCTTGATGAAGGACAAACAATGACCTATGACGAAAATGGAAATATGGTTATAACGGGTTTTGATATTACATATGACCCGTTAAGATATATTGTTGGTACGGTTTCCGACCACATTCTTTATATAAATGACAGTGAAACGAGTCTTCGCACTCTTTGTGGAAGGAATGCAAAGATTGTTTTTGAGATTGTCACACCATTTGAAATTCTGACGAAAGGATTGTTGTAGTTAATGTCAGATGTAAACACAAAACCTATCACTATGGAAGCTGATGATGAAGTTATTGATGTCGATAAGATAATGGCAGACTTTGATAAGGAATCAAATACTCGCCAATTTTCAGGCATCTTCCAGAAAATCATTAAAGGTGCTATGGTGCTTTTCTCCCTTTATGTTATGTTCGACGGTTGGACAGGCACAATGGAAGAAAGACAGAAAATGGCATGGTTTATTGGTATAATAGTTCTTTTTGCATTCATTATCTTCCCTAGCCACAAAAAAGAAAAGAAGAAATTGAACCATGTTCCTTTCTACGACTGGATATTTGCAGCATTAGGCTCAGGTGCATTCTTCTACTATGCAATTAACTGTCAGGCAATTGTTGACAGAGCATCAAGAATCAATGAAATCGATATTGCTGTTGCTATAATCGGTATCCTATTGCTTTTTGAAGCATGTCGAAGAGTTGTTGGTTTGCCAATCGTATGCGTTTCAGCGGCATTTATTGCGTATGCATTCTTTGTGGTTAATCGTAACCCACTGAGAATCATTGTTTATAAGCTTTTCTATACAACTGAAGGTATTGCCGGTACACCACTCAATGTTTGTGCTTCATTCATTGTTCTCTTTATAATTTTCGCTTCATTCCTTGAGCAATCAGGTATCGGCGCATTCTTCGTTGACCTTGCTAACTCAATCGCAGGTAAATCAATTGGTGGTCCTGCTAAGGTTGCTGTTATCTCAAGTGCTATGGAGGGCATGTACTCAGGCTCTTCTGTTGCTAATACAGTTGGTAGTGGTTCTGTTACAATTCCAACAATGAAGCGTTGCGGATACAAACCTGAATTTGCTGCTGCAGTTGAGGCTGCTGCTTCAACTGGTGGTCAGATTATGCCACCTATCATGGGTGCTGCAGCTTTCCTTATGACCGAATACACGGGTATGCCTTATGCACAGATTGCTATTGCTGCAATTCTTCCAGCTGTTCTTTACTTTACAGGAATATTTATGATGATTCACTTTGAAGCAAAGAAACTTGGTCTTAAGGGTCTTCCAAAGGAATCTATCCCTAATTTCTTCAAGCTTCTCATTTCTAAGGGCTATCTCCTTCTCCCTGTTGTTGCACTTGTTATTGCAATGAATCATTTCTCACCTGCAAAGGCTGCGATTCTTGCTATTCTCGTTGCAATCGGAGTTAAACTCATCGAAGGTGTAATAAAATCAATAGTACATAAGAAATTTGAGTTTGAGCTTTCTCTCTACATTCAATCACTTGCAAATGGTACAAAGAATGCTATTGGTGTTGCTCTTGCTTGTGCAGTTGCAGGATGTATTTCTGCAATGGTTCAGCAGACAGGTCTTGCTAATGTACTTTCATCATTAGTACAGTCAGCGTCACAGATTCACCCTATCTTTGCATTGTTCCTTACAATGATTATGTGTATCATCCTTGGTATGGGTGTTCCTACAACAGCAAACTATGTTATTATGGCATCTATGGTAGCACCAATCCTTATGCGTAGTTTGACCCTTCCTGTTCTTGCTGCACACATGTTTGTATTCTATTTCGGTATCGTTGCCGATATTACTCCTCCTGTAGCTCTTGCAGCATATGCAGGCTCTGCTATTGCAAAGTCTAACCCACTTAAGACTGGTGTTACTGCTACAAGACTTGCAATTACTGCGTTTATTGTTCCATATATCTTTGCATTCAGCCCTGAGATGCTTATTATCGGTTCAGATAAACCTTGGTATGAAATCGTGCTTCTTTGTATTACAGCACTTTGCGGTATCTACATTATCTCTGCTGGAATGGAAGGATATATGTTTAAAAACATGTCCTGGTTCGAAAGAATGCTTGCTCTTGCCGGTGGACTTTGTATGGTTATTCCTGGTATCGTAACAGACGCAGTTGGTATTGCTCTTATCATTCTTGTTGTTATAATTCAGAAATTAAGTGCAAAAAAGAAACAGGCTTCATAAATTAAATACAACATAAAAACAGGCATTGTTACAAACAATGCCTGTTTTTTTTTATCTTTCAAAGAAGATTAATTTTCAATTTTACAACTATTAATAAACTTGAAATTCTTAAATAATCTTCTGATATTCAGCAATAACAGTAAACCTACAAAGAGCGCATATACTACCATAAGGACTATAATGTAATGAACATTGTTAGCTACCAATATGCCACGCAACCAAATTGCAAGTGCTGAGCAAAATACTAACTGCAATACAAAGGACAATAAATACTTAACATCAAACATTTTTATAATATTTTTCTTTAACTCTTTAGCTCCCAATGAAAGAAGTATAATTCCTTGACCTATCGTTACAATCAAGGTGGATAACGCAGGACCAACTTCTCCCATAACAAAGAAGAGTAAAATATTTAATATCATATTAACTGCAAAAGTGCCAACAGAGGCAAGCATTATTGTTTTTGTTTTTCCTGCAGCAGTTAATAAGAGTGTAATATTAAGAACACCTACAATGTCAACAAATATGTATATTATAAATACTATAATAGCAAAACTTTGGGTTGTGTATTTTTCTGTATATAAAAATCTCATGAGCTCAGGTGCAACACAGATTGCTCCCATAGCCAGAATAGTTGTTGCTATATAAGATAATTCCAAAAACGACTTATACAATCTGTGACATTGCTCATACTTCTTCTGGGATATATATCTTGTTATATACGGAACAAGAACTGTAACAAAAGATGTCATGATAATATCAAACGGAAGTAACTTTGAAGCGTTTGTGTAAACAGCTAATGTCTCTGTATCAGTAAAATAAGAAATTACAAACTTATTCGCATCTCTATTCAATGATTTAATAACAGCAAACATTGCCATTGGAATACAATAAGTCAATATTTCTTTTATTAATGACTTATTAAATTTAAGGATATTAATCTTACAATTATTTTTATTCAAAACAATTATAAAATACGCAACCTGCAAACCATCAGTAAGCAATTGACATAAAAAGACAACAGCAATGTTATTGAACACATAGCAAGATAAAGTAACTGCAACTAATTTCAGAATGGAAACAATAAAGTTTCTGACTGCAATCTGTTTTGCCTTTCCTATTGCAACAAATAAAACCTGCAACAGTTGAATGGTATTCTGAATAACGGGTAAAACAGCTGCAAATATAATCAATGGCTTTATGCTTTCGTTACCAAAATACTTTGATATTGGTACTGTACCTAAAAGCACCAATGCAGATACGAATGCACCGATAATATATTGCAATCCAAATATAGTTGAGACATAGGAGTCTCGTCTTTCTTTTTCAACTTCCCTGCAAAAATAATAATTGATACCATCCATCAGTCCAAATGTTATCATACTGCTGATGGTGGTAATCAACAACATAACCTGAGAGTATGTACCGTATTCCTGTAATGAGAAATGTCCTGACAATACTCGGGTAATCAAAATACCTAACACGAGGGTAATTACACGAACAAAAATCAAAAAGAAAGAGTCACCCGAAGCACCACTAAAGATAGATTTCAAACTAATCTTCTTCAATTTGTTTCACCACTTTCGCAGGGTTGCCTGCAACAATTGTATATGGAGGGACATCCTTTGTCACAACTGCTCTCGTAGCAACTATTGAGCCTTTACCAATGGTAACACCTTTTAAAATTGTAGAATATTGTCCAATCCATACATTATCCCCTATAACAACCGGTGCACTTGCAGAATGATGCCAAGCCCAGTTGTCATTCGAATATCCATTTAAGCTCATATTCTCTCTTGCCTTTGGAGAGGTTGGATGATTGTTGTTATCATATATACGGACGTCATTAGATATAATAACGCATCTTCCAATCTTTATGCTTTTTTCAGAGCCAATCATAGAATTCTGTCCTAAATAGAAATGGTCACCTATTTCAATGCTACCATTAGTGAAAACATACATATTACCCATAACAAGTGAATCGTCACCAATTTTAATTCTTTCTGGATTACCTGTACGGTTTGTACATATACCATTTTTTGTGAATTTGGTATTCTTCCCTACTATTGAATTCTTTTCATAAGACTTTTTGCTTCTGAAAGCTCTGTATAAATCTAATAGTTTCATATTTCTCTCCAAATCTTTTTACTATCGCAAGATTTCCTGCAACAATTGGCCAATCATAACATCATTATCGAAATAATAAATTCCTGCAATTTGGGGAATAAACCCCTACACCAGAATCATCTCCGAAATGAACCTTACTTGAGAATACGGCACTCTTTTCAATATTAACATTTTTACCACATTTATATAAAATCAATCTACCACATAATGCTCTCAATTATTTTTGAAAAACTTTAATGTGAGAATATGATATTGGCAAATGTTTTGCTATAACTTGATATAATACCAATCCCAAATTTTTTTCATCTTCAGTCTCCTAACATTGCTTGTTTATAGCATTAATCTGCTTTATTTCACGTGTTAACAAAGAAATTGTTGCCAAATAGAACCACAAGTTATCATATGTTAGCATATTCAAGGCAAACATTCGAACCATAAGTATAATCACTGGAATCCAAATACCATATTTCAGTTTTATTTTACCTAAACCTGCACGGAGTGTTAAAAGGAAAATGCATGTACCAAAAATTCCTAAACTGTATAAAAATTCTATATAAGTATTGTGGGTAGCCATACCAATCTCTTCAGAAATGGTTTTCAGACCATTGCCAAAAAAGAATATCCTAATATTGCTCATTATTTCCCCAATGTAGCCAACCCATATATATGAACGACCAGTAGTTATACTGTCTAAGGTTCCTGCACTGTCCTCCATGAGTCTATACATATATGCATTAATATAGTCATGGGCGAAATAATAGACCACCATTGCACCAACCGCAATAACGATGATAAACTTAATAGTCTTACGTACACCCTGTTTAACGGAGACAACTAACCAGCAAATCATTAACAAAACAAAAGCAAGTAAGAAAGACTTACTTATGGACATCAATCCAAATACAGATAATATAACAAGAAATATGGTGTGAATCTTTGTATTTCTATTGTTGTATAAGAGAACCACTATTGCAGCCATTGCAATTGTGACATCCAGTGTGTAATAATTGGGATTTCCATGTAATCCTGAAAATCTTGATGCATATTCCGTTCCATTAAGTTTTGACATGGATTCATTTACGAATAATTCTATCGTGGGTAACGAATCTTTAAGTAATGCAAGTGTTGATGAGAGAACAATACCAATAGAATACACAATAACAGTTATATTTATATCTGTATCCAATTTTTCATTTCTTAAATAGTAAAGCAAAAGTATTCCTGATACCATAGTTATAATTGTTGGCAACTCACCGAAGCCTGAAAATGCCAGGCAATACAACGATAGCACTGCTAAAAACACAATTAACCAGGCACTTATCTTATGCAATTTGATAGTCAACTTTAATATTACCAAGAAGAACAGCACAGTGAAGAAACTCATTCCGCCAACATCTTGCTTTAATATCGTTGCAAATGGTAGCAAAAAGAATAAAAATGAAATACAATGTCCTGAATTGCTAACTATAAACAAAACAGAACTAACTGCTGCAAAGGCATAGAAGAAGAAGTCATTAATGCCTCGTGCCACTAATAACACAAAAAACAACGCACAAATGCCTAATACATATTTGTAATTGTACTGACGCACAATGAGGTTGTCCTGCTCAATTGTATCTGTAACAGATGGTCTCATTAAAGTTTCTCCTTATATGTAACTAATTTAAACAAAATCTGTATCGATTTTTTGACATAAGGTCTATTTCTGCGAATTCAATATTTCTGTCGCTTTAATCAGATGTTTGAATGAATCATTCTTACTTAATAATCTTTGCTGGAATCCCACCAATAGTAACCGAATCTTCTACATCCTTAATAACTACTGCATTGGCTCCGACACAAATATTATTTCCTATTTTGATATCACCAATAATTTTAGCTCCTGGTCCTATATATACATTATTGCCAATCTCTGCAGCCTTACTTTCTCCACCATTGGCACCAATATTGACACCTGCATATATTCTGCAATTATCACCTATTATTGCTCCAGATGATATCACAATTGTTCCGTAATGAACTATAGTTTGCATAATAGGCTAATTTTCTCATACATATCTGGAATTTCCAGATTTCGTCTCTAAAGAAATCTGGATGTTTTTTCTTCTTACCCAATGCAATACGGTCACATTCCAAATAATAGTTTAAATCTTGCTTCGTTTTTATCATAAGAATCACCCATCAACGAGTTCATCAAATATTTTTCTGAATTTTTGTGCAGCAACCTCAGGAGAGTACTCAACAGAACGCTGTTTTGAAAGTTGTGAATATTTTTTTAGTAATTCTTCGTTATTAGCCAAATACACTATTGCATCAGCAAGTGATGATATAGCATTTTCATTATCTACTGCAGTCATCCTTGGAGTTATAATTCCATAATCGCATTCTACATAACTATCACGAACAGCTTCATAATCACAATCATTACGTAAAATCTCTGCAGGTCCCGAATAACAATTAGATGCAATTACAGGCAACCCAAGACTCATTGCCTCCGCAACTACATTTGGAAATCCCTCACTCAATGATGACAGCACAAAGATATCACTCTTTGCCATATATTTATATGGATTATTTTGAAATCCTGTGAAATACACCCTATCTTCAACACCTAATTTATCAATAAGCTCTAAATATTGCTCCTTGTATGCCCCGTCGCCAATCATAACAAGTCCTAAATCAGTAGCTTCTGAAGCTTTTGCAAAAGATTCAAGCATAAATTCAAAGCCTTTTTCTTTACAAAAACGACCTACAACAGAAATTACCTTACTATGTCTTTCAACAAATTCAAGGAATTCTTTTTCGGTTTCTTCCGTTGACTGACGAGCAATTTCCTCACTATCTATTACATTATAAACCGTAAAAACCTTATCCTTATGTTCAGGATATTTTGAAAGATAATAATCTTTAATATATTCCGAATTACAAATCATTCCACTAGCTTTCGACAGTGCTTTATTGAACATCTCAGTATCACGCTGCATTTTACCAAAATCTCTTGCAGAAATGATACGTTTTGTATTCTTGTATGATACGTAACTCAACATATTCTCTATGGTAATAAACTCATAAAGAATATCGATTCTTCTCTGTTTAACGACCTTTTTGACTCTTGAATACCTTATAAAAGAGTTAATGACTTTACCTGGTAAAGACTTCATTGGAGGGGCTTTTATATCTATTAAATTACCACCATACCGATATTTAACATCAGAACCATTATAGAGAATAAGATGCAAATCATAATACTTTTCTAACAATCTTGATATATTAGCAGCACTACGCTCTGTTCCACCAAGACATAAACTTTCCTTGAGAATTCCGACAGTATGTTTAATTTTTTTTGTTGCATTATTCATTTCTATTCCCAACCTTTATCAAACAAACTTCGGCTTGCTGTTTATAGCTATCAAATCTATAAACTATTATACATTTCTAATAATATTGATTTCATAATATTCCAATTATATTTTTCATCATAAAGATTACGTGCTCTTATACCCATTTGATTACGCATTTCATCATTAACAACGAGTGTGCGAAGTGCATCATAGAATTGTTTCGCATCATATTCTATTACACAACCAATGTTATTTTCCTCAACTATCTTATCAATTCCCGTGCCTTTACATACAATAATAGGTTTGCCAAGAGCCAACGCCTCATAAAACTTATTTGGAGCACATAATCTGTGATTTCGTATATTTGGTTTATAAATTGCTGAAAGCACACGTGTTTCTGCTGCCATAGAAAGTACACGAGAATACGGAAGTGAACCAATAAACGAAATATTTTCGTGTTTTTTTGACAATTCCATAGCTGAATCCGAACACGAACCATGTCCGGCAAAAATCAATTTCAAATCAGTATTATTTTCATATTCTTCAAGTATTTCAGGAATAAGGCGCCTATCTGACATCAATCCACAATAAAAATAATCCATTGTTTCTTCTTTATCAGGCATAACATTCAATTCTGGAGAATTATGAATTATTACAAGCCTTTTAGGATTTGCTTTCGCAATTTGTTCTTTTCTTTCTTCTGTACAAATAATTGTCGCATCAGCAAAATTAATTGTTTTAATTTCCATTTGTTCAACTAAAGAACATAAAAAAGATGGTACAAAGTGAGAATCTATATAATAGTCAAAAATATCATAAACTAACTTGACATTGTTTTTTTTGCAGAATAATCGTGCTGGAATACCAGTATCAAGGTCACATGCATGAACTGCAAAAAGATTATCTAATTTATTAAGTGATTTTAATATCCATCTAATCCAGCCGATTAGTTTATCAATGTTTCTCATACCTATACCATTTTCGACACAAGCATCAAAGAAAGAAAAGTTAACGACTTCATTAACAGAGGCAAAAGCTTCCTTACATTGCTCAACAGCTGTACCATCACGGTCCCATCCAAACACTTCGACATAATATCCAGCTTCCACCAAAGCCATTATTTCCTTTGTTGAACGGGAATCATTGAAAATACCGGTCCCTCTAACAAATGCAATTTTTTTCATTCAACTTATTCCTTCCTTAAAACTATATTCAAATGAATACACTACTTTTCTAAAATATCTGCAATACGCTTACAAGCAAATCCGTCACCATAAGGATTACTTGCCTTTGCCATAGAATTATATGCTTCAGTATCCTCAAGCAACAATTTGAAATTATCGTAAATAACCTGCTCGTCCGTACCGACAAGCTTAAGTGTTCCTGCCTTAATACCTTCAGGACGTTCTGTGGTGTCACGCATTACAAGAACAGGTTTCCCAAGCGATGGTGCTTCCTCCTGAATGCCACCACTATCTGTTAATATCATAAAACTCTTTGCAAGAAAATTGTGAAAATCAAGTACTTCAAGTGGCTCAATAATATGAATTCTATCACATCCACCCAACTCCTCTTCTGCAGCTTTTCGAACAATAGGATTCATATGAATTGGGTATATTGCTTTTACGTCAGGATACTCATCCATTACACGACGAATTGCACGGAACATATTGTGCATAGGTTCCCCAAGATTTTCACGGCGGTGTGCCGTAATCATAATCAATCGGCTACCCTTCGCCCATTCCAACTCAGGATGTGTATAATCATCACGAACTGTAGTTTTCAAAGCATCAATCGCTGTATTACCTGTAATATAAATTGTATTTTTATCCTTACCTTCTTTTACTAAATTTGCTTTAGAAAGTTCGGTAGGGGCAAAATTATACTTAGAAATAATAGACACAGCCTGACGATTAAATTCTTCCGGATACGGACTATATATATTATATGTACGAAGTCCAGCTTCCACATGACCAACTGCAATTTGTTTATAGAAACAAGCAAGAGCTGTTACAAAGGTAGTGGATGTATCACCATGAACCAATACAACATCTGGATTCACTTCGTCAAGAACTTCTCCGATACTATTTAAAATATTTGTGGTAATATCAAACAAAGTTTGCCCTGCTTTCATAATAGAAAGGTCATAATCAGGCACAACATTAAACGTATCAAGCACCATATCAAGCATCTGACGATGTTGACCAGTTACGCAAACTACTGTTTTAATATTTTCTCTTGTTTTAAGCTCATTTACGAGCGGACACATTTTTATTGCTTCGGGTCTTGTACCGAAGACGAGCATGATTGTTTTCATTATCATTTTGTCCTTTCGAAATCACAATTTAAAGACTTATTCGCTCAAAAAGCAAGATTATATTTTCTTATTAATGTGATTACCACTTTTAAACTCTTTTGAAAATAGTTTGGAAATACCTATCATAGACCCGATGCCATACGAAATATGGAATATCAGGAATAATATCAACATAATAAAGAACTCTTTTATATCGGATGCTTGTCTTGCTGAAAAGAAGATATCAAGTGAAAAGTATAATAGCAATTCAGCACCTAACATCATCCAGAAAATTGGGTGAATAAGACCTAATATACCTAAAAGCAAAACAGAGCACACAAACAAAAACGGAATAAAATGGCGCAATCCCATTGCTCCAGGACACAATTTCATTGTAATAATGTTCCACATGCCATTTTTTATTGCCATTTTTGATATTCCTCTGATTGAGTCTCTACAATAGTACGAAAGATGAATATCATTTGATAAATATATCTTACCGCCATTTTTTCTGATGCGGAAGTTCATTTCATTGTCCTGATTGCGAACTAAACGTTCATCATAGCCTCCGTACTTTGAGAAAACTTCTCGTTTAAAAGCACCAAATGGGACAGTATCAACATAACCACTCTCACCATTTATTCTGAATTGTGAATTTCCAACACCAAACTTTGATGAAAGCATTTTTGCAATGGCATTTCCCATAACACCTTTAGATTTGGTTTCAGCAACACCGCCAACATTTTCTGCATCTGTGTTTTCCAGATAATAAACACATTTTGAAATATAATTTGTTGCATAATCTGCATGTGCATCAAGACGAACAATATATTTTCCAAAAGAAGCAGCTATACCGATATTCATGGCGTAAGGCACAATTTTATTTGGATTATTAAGAATTTTAATGAGTCTAGGATGCACACTTTGATACTTTTTTAATAGTTCTACCGTTCTGTCCTCAGAGCAACCATCGACAAATATCCATTCCATATTTTCCTTTGGATAATCTTGTAACAATAAGGAATTAATACACTTTTCTATGTATTTTTCTTCGTTATACACCGGCATAACTACGGATACGATTATATCACCCGTCATACTCTTTCTTCCTCGCTTGGTCTGTTGTTAAATATTTTCAAAACTCATATAAAGTTATGAAAATAAGTATAGTTTTCACAAATACTATTTTACTTAATCATTTTATACATATATGAACTAACATTCGTCTTCATATAACAATTAAATCCCATTTTTTTATAAAAATTAATACCTCTTGCATTTTCATTCATTACAGACAAAACACAAACATCTCTATTATTTTTTTTAAGTTCTGAAACGAATTCGTTAACTAAGTCTGTTGCCACATTTGAGCCTCTACATTCAGCCTTAACGCATATGGATAAAAGGTCACCTTTTTGAACATCTCCATACTCTTTTATTTTCTCATCGAGAATAACACGAGTATTTGTTTTACCCTTACCAGATAATTTGTTCCATGCGGCTTTATTTCCACTTAACAACAAATATGCCATACGAAAACATATTCCCAAAAAATTATGTTTAAGATACATCTTAAGGTTATTGTTTTCTTCACAGTAATAACCCATACAAAGTCCATTTATTTCTTTATTATCGTTTTCTGACACAAGAAAAAGTTCTGGGACTTTTGACAAATATTCATAATAATAATTTTCAAGTAAACGTCCTTTTTGTCCCTTTCCAAGCACAGTTGAAAAACTATCAGGAAAACATTCAAAGTGTAAACTCGCTATTTGTGGCAAATCTTCTACTTTTGCACATCTTATCATAAACATAACCTCTCTCAATCAATATCTTTAGTTTCTTTTACTGAAGAATCACGACTTTTCTTGTATTCCTTACCAAGTACAGCGAAAACTGTCATAAACATAATTTTTATATCTCCAAAGAAACTGAATTCTTCAATTCCTTTGAGATTGTAATACATCTTCTGGGGTAAAATTTCTTCAATATAAACCTTATCAGCGTCGTCAACACCGCCAAGCATTTTTGCTTCATCTTTATAATAGATACTTGCAAGACTTGTAACACCTGCAGGCAGTAACAATGTTGCCATCATTTCATCAGTGTACTCAGCAACATATTTAGGGCTTTCAGGACGCACACCAACAAGTGTTAAATTTCCTTGTATCACATCAATCAGCTGTGCAATTTCATCCAATCTGCAGTCACGAATAATCTTTCCAACTCGTGTAATACGATTATCGTTATTAACTGTAACCTGTAATCCTTTATCAGCATTCTGTACCATTGTACGGAATTTGTGGATGCGAAAACTTCTTCCATACTGCGTAATTCGTTCTTGTCTATAAAAAACAGGCCCCGGAGAATCAATTTTAATTGCGATAGCTAAAATCAAATACACCGGTGAAAGACAAACAAGAGCAATAAATGACACTACGATATCAAACACTCGTTTTATAATCAAGCTGAATTGACGTTTTTTAATAATGTCATAGTATTTTCGTACTTCCTCTGTTTGCATTTCCAATGGAAGTTGTTCCCATTTAATGGTCTTCACTTATATGTACTCCTTCACAATATTCGAATACTTTTCAATAATATAATCCACATCTTCGTCTTTAAGACAAGTGTGTAATGGTAATGTAATTTCATTTACAAAGCATGCATAAGCATTAGGATAATCTGCTATATCAAATCCTAAATTCTTATATGCTGTGTGCATAGGAAGTGGTTTATAGTGGACATTGCAAACAACTCCACATTCTGCCATCTTTGTGATAATTTCATTTCTTTGTTCACCAGTGATGCCCGGAATACGAGTCAAATACAAATGTCCTGATGATTCATATCTATCTGTATAATGTTCTAATACATCAACACCAAGTGGCTTGAAAGCATTATCATACTTATTGATGATTTCTTTTCTGCGTTTTAACATATCAGGATAACGCTCAAACTGTTTAAGTCCGATTGCTGCCATAATATCTGTCATATTGCACTTATAATAAGTACCTATAACGTCATATTCCCATGCACCAAGTTTTGTCTTTGCAAGAGCATCTTTAGATTGACCATGTAAACTAAGTAACTGCAACTTTCTGTAAATTTCATCATTATTTATACCAGGAATAGTTTTCCATGTCAAAGCTCCACCCTCTGCTGTTGTAAAATTCTTAACCGCATGAAAACTGAAGCTTGAGAAGTCTGCCACAGAGCCAATCGTTTTACCATGGTACTTCGCACCTAATGCGTGTGCAGTATCAGCTAAAACAACAATTCTGCCAAAAGCAGACTGCATTTCGTTTGATGGATTGAAAAGATACTTTTTGCGTTCAACTATATCAAATATTCTGTCATAGTCACATGGCACTCCTGCAAGGTCAACAGGAATAATAGCCTTAGTCTTATCTGTGATTGCATTTTCTAATGCATCATAATCCATTTCTATAGTGCTTTCCTGAGTGTCAACAAGAACTATTTTTGCTCCAACATGGTCAATAACAGAAGCTGAAGCAGTATATGTATAAGCAGGTACTATTACTTCATCGCCACGGCCTATACCCATAATTCTCAAAGCCATCTCTGCACAGGCTGTCTGTGAATTAAGACAAACACACTTTTCCACGTTAAGCCAATCAGCTAACTTCTGCTCAAGTGATTTTGTTCTTGGGCCTGTTGTAATCCAACCTGAACGAAGAGCATCAACCACTTCATTAATCTCCAATTCACTGATATCAGGTGGACTGAACGGGATTATTCTTTTTTCTTCTACCATAAAAACACCACTCATAATCTATTTAAAAATCGACTTATTTTTGTTATAAGCACACAGTCATATATAATGATAAATATAACATAAAACGTCTTTTTTTTCAACACTTTTCACTAAATTAGTTTAGTATATTATTGCTAATTTTACGCTATGAATTTTGGATAAAAATCAAAACCTACCATTTTTGGTGAGTGTTGAAAAATATAAATATTGTCTTTTATCTCTTTGAGAACTGTCTGAACGTTAAGAAAACAGTCCTGTGGACTGTTTTTAGTGAAGAGCACCGAGTGCTATGCCGAAGTGCACGAAGGCCGAAAAGGGATGAAAGTGTTTTCTTTAAGACAAAAAACAATGCCCACCAAAATCGGTGAGCATTGATAATTGATAAAATACTGGTTATCTCTTTGAGAACTGAGGTGCACGACGAGCGCCTTTGAGACCGTATTTCTTT
>CALBQZ010000016.1 GCA_937899735.1 uncultured Clostridia bacterium
TGTTGGGACTGCTATTTTCTTTGTATTTGATAGTAAAGAGTCGAACCTCATGGAGGTTTTTGCGTTAAGAAAATGTTTCGGGGAAACATTTTTAGCAAAAAGCGGTTGGCGGGTACTGAAATTCGCAGAATTTCGGTCGCCAAGCGAGTAGTATGCAAGGCGTAGCCGAAGCAGACTGTCGACTCCTGTCACTCCGACCAAAATAGCAGTTTCAACATTTGTTGGGACTGCTATTTTCTTTGTATTTGATAGTAAAGAGTCGAACCTCATGGAGAAGCACCGGTATAATCATAAAAGTGTACATAGTATAAAATCACCTCCTGATAATCCATATCAGTACAAAACTGTTGCGTTTTTCTTGGTATGAGTAGTATAATAAATTTGATAAATATTTACGGAGGTAAATGGAATGAAAAAATTCACCGTCCTTCTTATTGCTATGTTATTGTTTACATTAACAGCTTGTGAATCTGCTGTTGGTAATCAAACTGAAGGAGCCATCACTCAGGCACCCGTGCCAGAAATGAAACAGGATGATTTTGTTCCCGTTATGCGTTTTATAGCTACAAGTGATACTCACATTCAGACTCTCGGCGATACAGGTTGTAAGAGAATATCAGCTATGCTCAAAACTGCTTATGCTATAAGTGATGCAGACGAGGACTATAAAAAATTAGATGCAGTTGTATTTTCGGGTGATATTACCGATAATGGCAAAAAAGAGTCGTTTTATGCATTTGCAACTACAACCGATAATGAACTCCGTGAGGGTACCGAACGTCTGGCGGTAGTAGCCAAGGCTCACGACAGTTATAAATACTCACACAAGAGCCTTGATATTTTCACAGAAATAACCGGTCAGGAACCTGATTTTCACAGAGTAATCGGCGGTTTTCATTTCATCGGTGTTTCTCGCTCCAATACACGTAAGCATTATACTGAAGAGCAGATAAAATGGCTTGATGAAAATATCGCCGCAGCAGTTGATGATGACCCACAAAAACCTGTTTTTGTGTTCCAACACGAACACGTAAGAGATACAGTTTACGGAAGCAGTAAAACGGACGGTTGGGGTCTTGATGTATTTACAGAAGTTCTTACAAAATATCCTCAGGTAGTACATATTTCAGGACATTCACACTTCCCTGCAAATGACCCAAGAGCTGTATGGCAGGGTGAATTCACAGCTATAAATGACGGTGGGCTTTCTTATTTTGAGCTTGCTGTAGACGGTAAAAACGGACAGTACCCCGAAGAAAAGGAAAGAATGACTCAGGCGCTCATTATCGAGGTTGACGCAGATAACAGAGTTCTTGTTAAGGTACTTGACGTTGATGCAGGAAAGATTATGCGTGAGTTTCTCATTGACAACATCTCTGAAGAAAACAAGACTAAATACTCTTTTGAAACAAGAAAAGAAAAATCTTCCGTTCCCGTTTTCCCTGAAGGTTCAACTCTCAGCTACAAAAAAGACGGTCTTAAACATTACATAACCGTGCCTCAGGCAAATGTAAGCGAGGATAACGAGGTCTTCGTTTACAGAATTTCCGTTCTCAATGAAAAAGGTAAAACTATTCATGAAGATTGGGTGTTCTCTGATTATTTCTTTGCTGATAAACCTGAAAGCATAACCTTTGACGGTTTTATTACCTTGAGTAAAAACTTCACCGTAAAGGTCTCTGCAGAAGACGTATGGGGCAACAAAAGCGAGTCTCTGGAGATAAAACTTTAAACTACATCAGCACAACCCCACTTGAAAACGTTATTCAGGTGGGGTGTTGCTTTTGAGCAATTTGGTTGGTCTAATCATAAAAGTGAACGTGGTATAAAAATCATACCCACAACAACCTACTTTGGCCTGAAAACTGTTGATTTTTTATTTGTGAGTGGTATAATCTTTTTATGTTCAAGTACTATTATGAAAGAAGTGGTAATATGGTAAAAAACTATGATGCAGTTGTTATCGGTGCAGGTAACGGCGGACTTGTAGCATCAGCACGTCTTGCCAAAGAGGGAAAAAAGACACTACTTATTGAGCGTCATAATTTGCCCGGTGGTTTTGCTACAAGCTTTGTAAGAGGCAGATTTGAATTTGAGGCATCTCTTCATGAGCTTTGCGGCATCGGCTCTATTACCGGGAAATCCCCATTGTTGAAGATTTTTCAAGAGGTCGGAGCAGCAGATAAAATCGAGTGGGTTGCACTTGATGAAGCATACAGATTGCTCACATTGGATGAAAATGAAAAGTGCGATTATTTAATGCCTTTGGGTAAGGATGCCTTTATAAATAAGCTTGAGGAATATGACCCGGGTTCTTCAGCTGTAGTTACAAAGATTTTTGACCTTATTGAAAGCATTGAAAAAACATTGGATTTCGTAAGCAACATTGAAGATTTCAAGCCATCAATGATTAAAGAAATTTTTTCTGAACATACAGATTTTCTTAAGGTTGCAAACTATTCTGTTGACGAAGTGTTGAAATCATTCGGAGCAAGTCAGAAAACAAGGGATATACTTAACGGATATTGGTGCTATCTTGGTCAACCTACTGACGAGCTTAATGTTATTCACTATTTCACAATGCTTCACTCATATATTATTGATGGTGCTGTTATTCCAAGAGGCAGAAGCCATCAGATAAGCACTGCTTTGCTTGAGGCATTTACCGAAAATGGTGGTGAGGCTTGGTTTAACACAAGCGTTAAGAAGATAAATGTTGAAAATGGTGTTGCAACAGGTGTTGTACTTGATGACGGTACTCAGATAAACGCTAAAGTGGTTATTTGCAACGCTTCACCATATAACGCATTTACAAAGCTTATAGATGAAAGCGCTATTCCTGAAAAACTTAAAAAGGAAGTAAATGCTAAAACTTTGAGTGCAAAGGGATTTGCAGTATTTTTAGGACTTAACCGTTCTGCAGATGAGTTAGGACTCAACAACCACACTTATTTTATTTATCCGACTAACGATAACAGAAAGTGCTATGAATTAAGCAAGCGCATTGAAACAAATGATGTTCAGGCAACAGTTTGTCTTAACAAGGCATTCGACGATTGCTCACCTGAAGGTACAAGCATTCTTTATATGACTTCAATTTTTGCAGGTGACGAATGGAGCAAGGTTTCTGTTAAGGATTACCATAAAACAAAGCATGCCTTTGCAGAAAAAATGATAGATAATTTTGAAAAAGCAACAGGTGTTAAAATTAAGGATTATATAGAAGAAATTGAAATTGCAACACCAATGACCTATGCTCGTTATACCGATGCTCCTGCAGGAACCATCTATGGTTACGAAGCAACTAAGGAAGACGGCATTGTTAAAAGAATTATTTTTGATTTGATAGATAAAGGTATACCCGGACTTTATTTCGCAGGTGGCTATACCACAAGACATATGGGTTATTCTCCAAGCTATACAACCGGCGATATGGCAGCAAAGGCAGCAATACTCGCTATGGAAAAGGAGGTAAAGTAAATGAGCAAGAAAAAGTTTTCTGTAAATGGCACTTTCAAGGATAGTGTAAATACTATAAAGTTTTTAACAGAGAGAAAACAGTTTATTGATAGTGCCCCAGCAGTTTTGCCAACTCGTACTGATGATTTTGGTGTAAATAAGGTTGCAAAAAGCCTTCATCCTAAAGAGCAAAAGCTTGTAATCAGCAGAATTGAAGAGCATGGAAATATTGCAAAAAGCTATTATTTTAAAAGTGAAACAGCACTTGCATATTTTAAAGCAGGTCAATACCTTACATTTAAGCTTGAAATAGGCAATTCAGTTGTTACTC
>CALBQZ010000017.1 GCA_937899735.1 uncultured Clostridia bacterium
TCCCATAAACTCACTCCTTTAACATTTAACTTAAATGTTAAATGTATTATAGCATAGTATGTTTTGTTTTGTCAATGGGTAAATAAAAAAAATCAACATATTCAAACTTTAAGTGATAAAAACAGAATTGACTACACAATTAGCCTTGTGTGGTCATTTTGTTTGGAATTATATAAACTGTTGCCTTTGTTTTATATGGGTGGTATAATTGAATTGTTCAACAAATTATAACATTTTGTTCATTATATAGTCATTTTTCCGGATAATAATGTAAAGGCAAAGATTATTTTGAAAGGTCTTGAGATAATGAAAAAGGCATTAGCGTGTATTCTCATATTGGTTTTGATTTTGACAGGTTGTACTGCACCGACAGAGCAGAAAATCGACGGTGTTCAAATAAAACTTGCTGACAATAAAATCACAGTTGATGGTAACGAAATTACCAATGACAATTCACAAGCAGTTTATTCTGCAAACGATATTGTTTTCTATCTTGAAGGTCAGGATTTCAAATATGGTGAAGGTACAAAGGATGATGAACATTCTCAAGCTGAAGCCGATGCTCATACAGTTGTGCATATTACAAAACCCGGCAGATATGTTTTAAGTGGTAAGCTTTCAGCAGGACAAATTGCAGTTGATTTGGGTGAAAATGCAGAAACTGACCCTAATGCGGTTGTAACTCTTATTCTTAATGGTGTTGATATTACCTGCACAGTTGCTCCTGCAGTTATTTTCTATAATGTATATGAATGTGGCAATAGTGACGAAGAAACAGCGACAAAGGATGTTGATACATCAAAAGCAGGTGCAAATGTAATTATTGCAGACGGTACAGAAAACAACATAAATGGCTCATATGTTGCGAAGATTTATAAATCCTATGAGCTTAACGAAAATGGCACGGAAGTAGTGGACAGCAAGAAACTCCATAAATACGATGCTGCTTTCTATTCAAAGAAAACAATGAATATTGATAGTGGAGACAAAGGTAATGGTATTCTCAATATTAAGGCAGAAAACGAAGGTCTTGACAGTGAATTACATCTTACAATCAATGGTGGTATTATCAATATTACATCAGGTAACGACGGAATCAACACCAATGAAGATAATGTTTCTGTTACAACAATAAATGGTGGTACTCTTAACATTCTCTGTGACGGAAAAACCGGTGAGGGTGACGGAATCGACTCCAACGGTTGGCTTGTAATCAATGGTGGTACTCTTATTTCACAGGCTTGTGCAACAAGTGGTGACGCAGGTATTGACTCCGACAAAGGTATTTATATCAACGGTGGTAATATAATTGCATCAGGTAATATGCTTGATAAAATTGCAGGTGGTGAGCAGACCTATGCAGTATTCAGCTTTGCAAGTCGTCAGGTTAGTGACAGCACATACACCCTTAAAAATGCTGATGGCAAAGTAATCGGTGAATATGCCCCAACAAATGATTTCACATATCTCCTGGTTGCAAGTGATAAACTCACTCCTGGTGATTATACTTTCTGGCAAGGTGATACACAACTCTCTGCAAGTTCAATGAGTGGTATGCCACAAGGTGAAAGACCACAGATGTCAAACGGTGAACAGCAAAAATTACCGGAAGGTATGGAAAGACCTGAAAAGCCAAATGGTGAACGCCCACCAATGTCAAATGGAGAAAGACCTGAAGGATTTACTCCACCTGAAAAGCCCAATGGTGAAAGACCTGAAATGCCTGAAGGTATGGAAAATATGACCCCTCCAAATGGTATGGGTGGTATGATGCCAAACGGTGAAACCTCAACTACATTTACTATCGTCAAGGGTGGAAATCAGTTTGCAAATGTATCCCCTGCTACCGAGTAAAATTTAATATTCACACAAAAGCGTGGCATGAAGATGAAAATGGTGAAAGAGACGAAAACCAAAGCACAAATTCAGAAAGAAAAGGACAAATATTCTTCTGCTCTGTGAACGTGCAGAAGAATACGATGTTGAGTAATAATTGTCAAAGCTTGTTTCTTATGTTATAATTAATTCAATATATTTTAGGAGTTATGAACTATGGGAAAAGCATCTACAAGGGAAAACAAGTGTATATATCAATTAGCAAGAGAGGAATTGGGGCTTACAAGAGCTGAAGCTACTACATATATTCCCGGCAACGCAGAGTTTCCCGGTATGAATGGTGTTACTGAAAGCAGACTGGTAAAACTTGAACACGGAGAGGCAACAATACAGCCTGAAGATGTTGTTGCAATGGCAAAAAGATATAATAAACCTGAGCTTCGCAATTACTATTGTTGCAACGAATGTGCAATCGGTAAGCTTGATGCACCTGAGGTTACATACAATGGCGGCATTCACGAAATTCTTGTTAACATGGCAGTTGCTCTTAAAAATGTGAATCACGAGAAAATTCGTCTTATGGAAATCCTTGAAGATGGCAAAGTTGATAGTGATGAGATAGCCGATTATGAAAAAATCTCCGAAGAACTTGAACATATTTCTATGACTATTGAAGCTCTCCAGCTTTGGTGTGAAAAGATGAAGCTCAATAAAAACAAATAAATACAGATAACCCATTATGGCACTTCAGTTAATCTGGAGTGCTTTTTATTTTACTAAATCAGGTAAATTATGTGTGTTTATTTTGCTGAAGTGATTATATATTTATTTGAAATTCAGCATTAAAATATAATCGTAGTCTAAAGATGATTACGAAATACTAAGGAGGCGTTCAATTATGATGAAAAAAATCAAAAGAAAAGATTATCAGCCTTTTACCACAAATATTAGTAGCTGCTGTTTCAATTACATATATTGTAGCACCGGATGTTATACCCGGTCCGGTTGACGATGTAATAGTTGCACTGATTAACGCAGGATTCGTGAAGAAACCAATTAAACTTCTCAACAAGATAATTGATAAATAAGGAGGAAAAAATTATGTTAGACTTTTTATTAACAGTATTATTCATCTGTTTGTTTTTCTGGACAATCAAGTTGTTGTTCAAACTGACTTGGGGTGTGGCAAAGATTATAGCAGTTATATTGCTTATAATTTCACTCCCTACACTCATTGGTGTTCTGATGGTCGCAGGTGGATTGGTGCTCTTATTCCCGATAGGACTTCTAATCGGCGCAATCGCAACAATAAAAGCATTGGCAAAGTAATAAGGCAAAATATTACCCCACAAAGAATTCCTTTGTGGGGTATGTTTTTAAATATCTATCTTATATTAATTACATAAGTGAAAGATAAAGTTCTTTGATTTCAGCAACGCTTGTGTCTCTTGGGTTACCAGGACGGCAAGCATCATCAAATGCAGACTGTGAAAGGAAGTCAATATCCTCTGCTTTAACGATATCTTTAAGGTCTGTAGGTATTCCAACATCAACTGAAAGCTGTTTAACAGCATCGATTGCAGCCTTTCTTGCATCTTCAAGGCTCATAGCGTCAACACCGTCTACACCCATAGCTTTTGCGATATCTCTGTATTTTTCACCTGTTGCAGGAGCATTATATTCCATAACAGTTGGAAGAATAATAGCATTTGCAACACCATGAGGTGTGTCATAAAGAGCACCGAGAGGATGAGCCATTGAGTGAACGATACCAAGACCTACGTTACTAAATCCCATACCAGCAACGTACTGACCGAGAGCCATACCTTCTCTGCCTTCATCTGTGTTTTCAACAGCACCACGGAGTGATTTCGCGATAATTTCGATAGCCTTGATATGGAACATATCTGAAAGCTCCCAAGCACCCTTTGTGATATAACCTTCAATAGCATGGGTAAGAGCATCCATACCTGTTGCTGCTGTAAGTCCCTTTGGCATTGATGCCATCATATCAGGGTCAACAACTGCTACAACCGGAATATCGTGAACGTCAACACAAACCATCTTTCTGTCCTTTTCAACGTCTGTGATAACATAGTTAATTGTAACCTCTGCAGCTGTACCTGCTGTTGTTGGAACTGCGATAATTGGAACGCAAGGATTCTTTGTTGGGGCAACACCTTCAAGTGAACGAACATCACTAAATTCTGGGTTAGTGATGATGATACCAATAGCCTTTGCAGTGTCCATTGAAGAACCACCACCGATTGCTACGATACAATCTGTACCTGCTGCCTTGAAAGCCTCAACACCTGTCTGCACATTTTCAATTG
>CALBQZ010000018.1 GCA_937899735.1 uncultured Clostridia bacterium
TATAAGCAGGAGCAGCAGCAACTACTGCACCACATTCAAGACGCTTTGCAACAAATCCTTCGTGATAAATTTCAGCAACATGACCAGTAGCAAGACCAATCTGATTACCATAAGAAGAATAGCCTGCTGCAGCTGTCTGACAAATCTTACGCTGTGGGAGTTTACCTTCTAAAGTTTCAGCAATAGTCTTTCTTGGGTCACCTGCACCAGTTACACGCATTGCCTGATGAACATAGGCACGACCTGAAAGTGGGTCACGGATACAACCACCAATACAAGTAGCAGCGCCACCGAATGGTTCAATTTCTGTAGGATGGTTGTGAGTTTCATTTTTAAACATAAGAAGCCAATCCTGCTCTTCTCCATTTACAGTTGCCGTAACATGGATTGAACAAGCATTGATTTCTTCACTTTCGTCAAGTTCAGGAAGAAGACCACGCTTTTTAAGAGTCTTAGTACCGATAGTAGCAATATCCATCAAAGTCTGTGGACGAGCTGCCGCTTTTTCTTCACCATAAACCTCAACTCTTGCAGCAAGATAACGCTCGTAAGCTTCTTGTACTGCAGGGTCATCAATGCGAACATTGTCAAGATGAGTAGAGAATGTTGTATGACGACAATGGTCAGACCAATATGTGTCAACTACACGAATTTCTGTAATAGTTGGGTCTCTGTGCTCTGTATCTCTGAAATAAGCCTGCAAGAACTTGAGGTCATCAAGGTCCATTGCAAGTCCTTTATCATCAAGAAGAGTAGCAAGAGCAGATTCATCCATAGTAATAAAGCCTTCGACAGTGGCAACTGTTTCAGGAGCAGCGTATTCAACTGCAAGAGTTTCAGGCAAATCAAGAGTCGCTTCACGGCTTTCAACTGCATTTATAACATAGTTTTTGAAAGCAGCAATATCAGCATCAGTTAAAGTACCGTAGAGAGCATAAACCTTTGCTGTACGGATAAGAGGACGTTCACCCTGAGAAATAATCTGAATACACTGAGCTGCAGAGTCTGCTCTCTGGTCAAACTGACCAGGAAGTGCTTCAACTGCAAAAACGTACGCATCAGTAATATCCACAGAATAAGATACATTATCAAGCTGTGGCTCTGAGAAAACTGTTTTTACAGCATAATCAAACAATTCTCCCGTTATATTTTCTGCGTCATAGCGATTGAAAAGACGAATATCATTTAAATTTTCAATGCCAAGCAAGTTTTTTGCTTCATTAAGAAGACCTTTTGCTTCGTTATCCAAGCCAGCCTTCTTTTCAACAAATATACGATATACCATACGATATTTTCCCTCCATTATCACTCAGTTTAAAGCCTGAAGTGCTCTTTGACCAATATCTGTTCTACGATAAGCTCCTTCAAACTTCACACCGTCAGAAAGACGATAGGCTTCTTTAATTGCTTCTTCAAGAGAATCAGAAATAGCAGTTGTGCCTGTAACACGACCACCTGAAGTAACAAGCTTGCCATTTTCATACTTTGCACCTGCTACAAAAGTAGTTGCAAGTGCCTCATCTGTAAAGCTTATTTCGAATCCCTTTTTATAAGCAGTTGGATAGCCATTAGAAGCTAAAATAACACAACATGCATGTTTGTCTGCAAACTTAACTTCTGTATCAGCCAAATTACCATCCGTTGTTGCTTTCATAACAGTAAGCAAATCACTTTCAAGAAGTGGGAGAACAACCTGTGTTTCAGGGTCGCCGAAACGACAGTTATATTCTATAACCTTTGGTCCATTTGGTGTCAGCATAAGTCCAAAGTAAAGACAACCTTTAAAAGTGCGACCTTCTGCATTCATAGCATTGATTGTTGGAAGGAAAATTGTTTCCATACACTCATCAGCTATAGCTTTTGTATAGTAAGGATTAGGTGCAACAGTACCCATACCACCAGTATTAAGACCTGTATCATTATCACCAATGCGCTTATGGTCCATTGAAGAAACCATAGGTTTAACAACATTACCATCAGTAAAAGCTAAGACAGATACTTCAGGACCTGTAAGGAATTCCTCAATTACTACACGAGAGCCTGATTTACCAAAAATTCCGCCTTCCATCATATCACGGACAGCAGTTTTTGCTTCATCACGAGTCTGAGCAATAATAACACCCTTACCGAGTGCCAAACCATCCGCTTTAATAACTGTTGGAATAGGGGCATTTTCAAGATAATTGAGAGCAGCCTCCATATTCTCAAAAACCTCGTATGCAGCAGTTGGAATGTTGTATTTTTTCATTAAATTTTTTGAGAAAACTTTGCTACCTTCGATAATAGCAGCATTAGCTCTTGGTCCGAAACAAGGAATCCCCTTTGCTTCAAGAGCATCAACACAACCCAAAACCAATGGGTCATCAGGTGCCACAACTGCATAGTCAATCATATTTTCTACTGCAAAGGATACAATTTTATCAATATCAGTAGCACCAATATCGACACAAGTAGCATCTGCTGCAATACCACCATTACCTGGCAACGCAAATATTTCAGTAACATCATTGTTTTCTTTTATTTTCTTGATGATAGCGTGTTCTCTACCGCCACCACCGACAACCATTATTTTCATAAATCTACCTCAAAAGAATTAATGATGGAACAAACGCATACCGGTAAATGCCATTGCAATACCATACTTGTTGCAGCAATCAATTACAACATCATCACGAATTGAACCACCTGGTTCAGCAATGTAAGAAACACCACTCTTGCGAGCTCTTTCTATGTTATCACTAAATGGGAAGAATGCATCAGAGCCAACAGAAACACCTGTTATTGTGTCAAGATATGCTCTTGCTTCTTCTGCAGTAAGTGGTTCAGGCTGAGTTTTAAAGTATTTCTGCCAGATACCATCTGCACAAACATCTTCCTCATTTTTATTGATATAACCATCAATAACATTATCTCTGTCAGGACGACGAATATCATCTCTAAATGGAAGATTAAGTACTTTTGGATGCTGACGAAGATGCCATGTATCAGCCTTAGTACCTGCAAGTCTTGTGCAATGAATTCTTGACTGCTGACCTGCACCAACACCAATAGCCTGTCCATCATATGCATAGCATACTGAGTTTGACTGTGTATATTTAAGTGTAATAAGAGCAATTATAAGGTCACGCTTTGCTTCTTCAGGAAATTCTTTATTTTCAGTAACCATATTTGTAAGAAGTTCTTCATCAATTCTGAAGTTATTTCTACCCTGCTCAAACGTAATACCAAATACCTGTTTCTTTTCCTGAACAGCAGGTAAATAATTAGCGTCAATTTTAACTATATTATAGTTACCATTTCTCTTGCCCTTGAGGATTTCAAGTGCTTCAGAAGAATATCCTGGAGCAATGATACCGTCAGAAACCTCACGAGCAACAAGTTTCGCTGTTGTAACATCACATTCATCACTAAGGGCAATCCAGTCACCAAATGATGACATTCTGTCTGTACCTCTAGCTCTCGCATAAGCACAAGCAAGTGGAGAATCATCAAGGTCTTCTATATCATCAACAAAACAAGCCTTTTTAAGTGAATCTGGAAGTTTAACACCAACTGCAGCAGATGTAGGGCTTACATGCTTGAAAGATGTTGCAGCAGGCATACCGAGAATATCTTTAATTTCCTTTACGAGCTGCCATGAATTGAATGCATCAAGGAAATTGATGAATCCAGGTCTGCCATTAAGAATTTCAATAGGAAGCTCTGAACCATCTTCCATAAAAATCTTTGAAGGCTTTTGGTTTGGGTTACAACCATATTTAAGTTCAAATTCTTTCATTTTAAAACTCCTTATACATTCTTATTAACAATTCTTGTGTCTGCTTCACCTGTTGCAAGGTCGATATATCTTACAAAAAGAGAAACTTTATTATCTTCATTAAGGTTTTTCCAAATGATATCAGTCATTGTGTCAATATCAACGTCAGGAAGTAGGAGAGTTTTTGGCTCACCCTCAAAACTCGGAAGTGGATTACCATCTGCTTTGTATGTATGGATAAACTTTGCTTTACCTGCAAGAGGATTTGAGTAAGCAAAATTATATCTCTGGCAAGATGAACCATCACCGTCTGCTGACTTGAGAATTGACATAGCATAATTCATATCACCATTTTCAAGTCTGATGATACCTGAAATTCTTGGTGTGTAGTTTGGTGCATCATCTTCAAACTCACGTGTACGGAGTGCCTGTTCAAATGTCATCTGCTTATCCATAAGCTCATAAATTGTATCTGTCTGGTCACCATTAGTAACAATAGTCTTGTTTCCAAGAACTCTGACAGGATAATAGATAATAAGATGAGGGTCAGTCATCTTTGATTCGTCAAATGCCTTGGTACGCATTGCATCGCCTTCAGCAACAAATACTCTATTACGGCTATTTACACTTCTACCCATAATGAAGTATGCAGTGATTGCCTTTTTGCCATCAGCACTTTTACCAATAATAATACCTCTACCATGATAAGGAAGTGAATTAAGTTCGCATTCAAGTGACTTGATTTCCATTTGAATATCCTCCGTTTATTTAATATATGTTTTTCCGTTTTCAATAGTTATTTTATCATCGCAGAAAAGCTGAACTGCCTTTGGAAGAATCTTCCATTCAACTTGCTCCATAATTCTTTTCTGTAATAACTCAGGTGTGTCATTATCCAAAACATCAACTGCTTTTTGCAAGATTATTGGACCTGCATCACACTCAGCAGTTACAAAATGCACAGTAGCACCTGACACTTTAACACCTTTTTTTAAGGCTTCTTCATGAACATGCAATCCATAAAATCCTTTTCCGCAGAAAGATGGTATAAGAGCAGGATGCACATTAATCATTTTGTTTTGGAATGTATCGCAGACATTTTCATCAAGTATAGTCATAAAACCTGCGTATACAATTAAATCAGCTTTTTCTTCAATGAGAATATCTCTCATTGCGCAACTATATGATGAAATATCTGCGTAATCTTTTCTGATAAGTGTTCTTGTTTTAATACCGTTGTTTTCGGCACGTATAAGAGCATAAGCATCAGCTTTGGAAGCAATAACACAGGTTATTTTTCCATTACCTAACTCCCCTCTTTTTTCAGCATCAATAAGAGCCTGAAGGTTAGTACCTCCGCCGGATACAAGAACTACTATTCTCTTACACATTATAAAAGCACCTTCTCGTCGCCTTCAATAATTTCACCAATTACATAAGCGTCGATGCCATTTTCTTTAAGAATAGAGAGTGAAATCTCTACTTGGTTAGCAGGAACTATAATGCTCATACCAACACCCATATTATATGTATTGTACATATCACGTTCAGGAATATTTCCCCATTTTGCAATTACATCAAAAATAGGAAGCACCTTAACTGCCGACTTGTCAATCTTTGCACAAAGTCCATCAGGAATTGAGCGTGGAATATTTTCGTAGAATCCACCACCTGTGATATGAGAAATACCCTTTACATTTACCTTTTCGAGGAGAGCGAGAACAGGTTTAACATAAATCTTTGTAGGAACAAGTAATGCTTCAGCGATACTCTTGCCACCTAATTCCTCACGTGCAACATAAAGCTCAGGATTATTATTATCAATATCAAAAACCTTACGGCATAAGCTAAAGCCATTAGAATGGATACCAGTTGAAGGAAGAGCAACAACCACATCACCAACTGCCATTTTACTGTTGTCAATCATCTTAGGTTTATCAACAACACCTACTGCAAAACCTGCGAGGTCGTAGTCTTCTTCAGGCATTAAACCAGGATGTTCTGCTGTTTCACCACCAATAAGAGCACAGCCAGACTGTACGCATCCTTCAGCAACACCACCAACAATTTCTGCAATCTTTTCAGGAACATTTTTGCCACAAGCAATATAGTCCAAGAAATATAAAGGTTTTGCACCAACACAGATAATGTCATTAACACACATCGCAACCGCATCGATGCCGATTGTATCATGTTTATCCATAAGAATTGCTAATTTAACTTTAGTGCCACAACCATCAGTACCAGAAACAGAAATTGGATGTTCCATTCCAACAACACAGCTAAGGTCAAAGCATCCGCCAAAACCACCAACATCATCTACAGAACCCTCGTTACGAGTTCTTGCAACGTGCTTTTTCATTAATTCTACTGATTTATAACCAGCAGTAATATCTACGCCTGCAGCTGCATAGCTAGCAGAAAAAGAATTTTTATGTTCCATATTACGCGCTCCTGTATTTTTTATTCTTTTCCAGTCCAACAATATGTGCAAATCTTATCAGCCGGAATACCTATTGCTTTGATTATTCCATCAATGGATTGGAATTCAAGGGATGTAAAGTGCAATTTATCACAAATAGCACTTCTTAATTTTTTGCCACGTTCAGTTGAATAATCAATATATTCATCAATATATTTAAACCCTTCTTCGCCTTCCAATTCAGCAATTGTACAACGAGCAATAAGCTCCATTTCCGATGTTGCACGAGAGAAATTGAGGTACTTGCATCCATACATAATAGGAGGACATGCTGAACGTATATGAACTTCTTTCGCACCATTTTCGTAAAGAAATTCAACAGTTTCACGAAGTTGTGTACCACGAACGATACTGTCATCAACAAATAGCAGCTTTTTGTCTTTAATCAAATCATGAACCGGAATTTGTTTCATCTTAGCAACACGATTACGCTCACTTTGATTTGATGGAGTAAAGCTTCTTGCCCAAGTAGGAGTATATTTAATAAATGGACGTGCAAATTGTACTCCACTTTCATTTGCATAGCCAATGGCATGAGGAGTACCTGAATCAGGGACTCCACTTACATAATCAATATCCTGTGCAACTCCGTTAGTTCTATCTGCTTTGGCCATAATTTGTCCGTTTTTATAACGCATAACCTCAACGTTTACACCTTCGTAACAAGATGTTGAGTATCCGTAATATGACCAGAGAAAAGCACAGATTTTCATATCTTTTCCTGCTTCTCTTAACACATTGAAAGAATCCGAAGTTATTTCAACAATTTCACCAGGACCAAGTTCCTTGTAATCTGCATAATCGAGCTTTTTATATGCAAAATCCTCAAAAGAAACACAATATCCATCATCACGTTTACCAATAAGAACAGGGATTCTGCCCAATCTATCACGTGCTGCAATAATTGTTCCACAATTTGTTAAAATGAGAATTGAAGCTGTACCCTCAATTAAACTTTGTGCGTAAGCAATACCATCAGCAAAATTATCTTTCTGATTTATCATCGCTGCAACAAGCTCAGTTGAGTTAATACCCTCATTTGTCATTGCACCAAAATGACCACCATTTGAGAAAAGATAGTCTTCAACAAGTTTTTCTTTGTTGTTGATTAAACCTATAATGCATATAGCATACAAACCAAGTTTCGAACGAACAAGCAAAGGTTGAGCATCAGAATCGCTAATGCAACCTATTGCAGCACTACCTACCATCTGATTTGAAATATTCTCAAACTTTGTTCTGAACGGTGAATTTTCTATTTTATGAATTTTTCGTTGTAATCCTTTTTTCTCATCATAAGCAGCCATACCACCACGACGAGTACCAAGGTGAGAATGATAGTCAGTACCAAAAAAGACATCTA
Source organism: uncultured Clostridia bacterium (assembly GCA_937899735.1). GTDB lineage: Bacteria > Bacillota > Clostridia > Oscillospirales > Acutalibacteraceae > Fimenecus. Next base: position 7,603 of record CALBQZ010000018.1, read on the forward strand.
AAACTGTATCATTTTTACTGACTGCACCAAAAAAGCCGCCCATTTATTTACTCCTTATGCGAAGAAAAGTTCTGAAAGTGTCATTGGGTCAATGTATTTGCC
>CALBQZ010000019.1 GCA_937899735.1 uncultured Clostridia bacterium
TAACAGTACCTGCACAAGGAGCAACGATTTCGTTTTCCATTTTCATAGCTTCAAGGATGAAAAGAACATCACCTTCATTAACAGCCTGACCGTTAGAAACGTTAACTGAAAGAACTGTACCAGGCATTGGAGCAGTAACCTTTGTACCATCACTAACTGCAACAGGAGCAACAGGTGCAGGAGCTGGAGCTGCCTCAACAACAGGAGCTGCAGTAGGAGCAGGAGCAGCTACAGGTGCAGCAACAGGAGCTACAGGAGCAGCAAGTACAACAGGTGCTGCTGATGGAACTACAGCAGTAACAACTGCCTCGTTAAGTTCATTTACTTCAACTTCGTAATCATTTCCGTTTAATGTAACAACATATTTCATTTTAATTATCTCCTTTATTTCTCAATAAGTTTAATTGATTTAAATACAAGTCTGTCAAGTGGAATTCCAGATTCTTTGCTTGTAATTGCCATTACTTTAGCAGCTGTTTCATCATCTGTTTTGTAAAGCTCCGGTGTGTCGCAAAGTCTAATTGACTTGAATACAAGTCTTTCAAGTGGAATTTCTGTCTGATGACTTACAATAGCCATAATTGACGCCGCTGTTTTAAAGTCTGTTTTATAAAGTTCAAGAGAGTCATCAAGTTTAATTGAGCTAAATGATAATCTTTCAAGTGGAATACCACTTTCATGACTTACAATAGCCATAATTGATGCTGCAGTTTTATAGTCTGTTTTATAAAGTGTAAGACCATTTGAATATTGAACTGGTGTAGAAGTAACTGTTTCAACAGGAACGGAAACGGGAGCAGGGGATGTGACTTTTTTTGGAGCAGGAGTATCTGCTATTTCGGTTTCCTCTGTCTTTTTTACACCGCCTTCAAGAGCACGAATTACTTTTGAAAGCATTACAATAATGACTGCAAGAAGAATAAGAACAATTAAAACGACAATAAAACCAGTAGCAGAAATACTTAAAATTTCTGATAATGTCATTTTATGTCCTCCTTAGTCGATTCTCTTGATTGAATATTTGAATGTATTCTTTTCTTTTTCTTCTCTTGCTTCAAAGAACTTTTCAGCCTGAGCAGGGAATGCGATGTATGAAAGAACATCTTCATCAGATTTTGCAATATCACCAAGTTCAGCTTTTGTCTGTTCAAACATAGGTTCAAGCTTATCGGCAAAACGGCATGTTACAGGTTCTTCATCACCAAGGACTTTCTTCTGAAGGTCAGCATCAATAGGACCTGGTGCCTTACCATATTCACCTTTGATATATGCTTTGATTTCTTTTGAAATATTCTTGTATCTTTCTCCCACGAGTACATTAGTAACAGCCTGATTGCCGACCATCTGGCTAAGAGGAGTAACAAGTGGAGGATAACCCATATCTTTACGAACCTGAGGAATTTCCAAAAGAGCTTCTTCCATTCTGTCAAGAGCATTCATATCTTCAAGGTTTGCCATCATATTTGAAAGCATACCACCTGGAACTTTGTATGTTAATGCATCTGTGTCAGTAACAAGCGCTTTTGGCTTTAAGAGACCTGATGAAAGATATTGGTCACGAAGTGGCTTGAAGTGGTCATTAACCTCTTTTAATGTGCCTCTGTTAAGTCCTGTTTCATAGCCAAGACCTGTAAGAGCATCGTGTATTGTTTCTGTTGCAGGCTGTGAAGTACCACCTGAGAAACATGAAGTTGCTGTATCGATAATGTCGCAACCGGCTTGAACTGCCTGAAGGATTGTCATATAAGCCATACCTGTTGTGGAGTGAGTATGAAGAATAACAGGCATTTCAGGCATTGCATCCTTAATCGCACTCACAAGGTCTTTTGCTTCAACAGGAGTCATAACACCTGCCATATCTTTGATACAAATTGTAGAACAGCCCATTGCTTTCATTTCTTTACAAAGTGAAACATAGTTTTCAAGAGTATGAACAGGGCTTGTTGTATAAGAAATAGCACCTGATGCAATTGCACCGTTTTTGATTGTTTCATCAACTGCAACCTGAATGTTGCGAACGTCGTTAAGCGCATCAAAAATTCTGATAACATCAATACCATTTTCAACACTCTTTTTAATAAACATTCTTACAACATCATCTGGATAGTGCTTATAACCAAGAAGATTCTGACCACGAAGAAGCATCTGAAGTTTTGTATCAGGACACTTTTCTTTGATTCTTCTGAGTCTTACCCATGGGTCTTCATTAAGGTAACGAAGACATGAGTCAAAAGTAGCACCGCCCCAGCACTCAAGAGAATAATAACCTGCACTGTTAAGCTTTTCAAGAATTGGCTCAAAGTCTGAAAAAGGCATTCTTGTAGCAATAAGTGACTGGTTGGCATCTCTTAATACGGTTTCTGTAAACTGTACTTTCATAGTTTTTTGCCTCCAAACACAAATAGTTAATACTTAGAAATACAAATTATCCCAATTTAATGTATTGTGTGTATTATACATTATAAATATAGTATTATCAATAGCTGTGAAATAAATTTGTCGTAATAACGAAAAAAGACACAAAATTGTGTCAATTTTTGGTATGAAATTATTATTATGTTTTACTCGTTTTTAGCCTAAATAAGTTAAATAGTCCTGTTATAATCAAGAAGCAAGCAAAAATCTTCGATAAAAAATCAGAATAAATGTTTTTGAGTAGTAATCCTGCAATCAAAGCACCAATAATTCCACCTGAAATTACTGGTAAAATAGGTTTAAAATCAATCTGTTTCTTTACAAAATATATTATTGTTGCAACTGTCGCACATGGTATGAAAAATACCAGATTAATTCCTTGTGCTGTAATTTGTTGAGTGTTTGTAAAAATTACAAGATATATTATTAGGATTCCACCACCACCGAAACCCATTGATCCGATTAAACCTGACAGAAATCCTGCAATAATTGGTATAATATAATTCATTTAAAAAACAACCTCATTCCTGCCCAAATCATAAATAAAGAAAAGAAAATAGTTAAATACTTGTTTGATGTCTTTCTAATTATAAACGTTCCTAAAATACTGCCCAAAAGACCGGGAATAAGATAAATATATGTGTCAGTAATGTTTATATTTCCATTTAAAAAGTATATTATTGCACTTATTATTGTTATGGGAAGTATGGTTGCTACGGCATTGATTTGTGCCTTCTTTTGCTCCATACCCATCTTTTTATACAGTGGAACAGTGAGCATTCCTCCACCAGCACCTAAAACTATATTGATAACACCTATACATAATCCTGAAAAGAATTTTGTAATACTACTCATGATTACACCTCATTAAATTATTTGAGAATTCTTTATTGATTATCCTATAATGTACTGATAAAATTATGCTAAACATTTTTTTGAATAAATAAACTAGTAGTTGAAAACCATTCAATAATCAAGTTATTGTTTAATATAAGCACTAGAGTTATTTTTTACTTGTAACGTTACACTAAATATTTTAGAGGTGATTTTAATGACACTTTATTTTGGCGAAAATCTTAAAAAATTAAGAAAAGAAAAGGAACTTACACAAGAGTCACTTGCTGATTTTTTGGGCGTAACTTTTCAGGCAGTCAGTAAATGGGAAAGGGGAGAAACCTATCCTGATATAACAATGTTGCCTGCCATTGCATCATTTTTCAATATAACTATTGATGATTTATTGGGTATAGATAAAGTAAAGAAAGAAGAAAAGATTAATGAATATCTTAAACATTATGATGATATGAAGTTAAAAGATGTAACTTTAACTTATAACATCTTTAAGACAGCAGTAAAAGAATTCCCAGGTGATTTTCGCATTTTAATTCGATATATGGAGCTTTTGTATGAAGTTAAAGGTTTTATGCAAGGGGAATACAAAGATATTTCAAAAGAGATTGCGTCTATTTATGAAAAGTTACAGAATCATTGTACAGATGATAATATAAGAATGCGCTCAAAAGTAATTATGATTTCTCATTTATTGACATTATACCATTGTGTTCCAAACGAAGATGGTAAATACCGTGTATATAAAGAGTATCTTAATCACGCAGAAGAAATAGTAAGTACTTTGCCTTCAATTAATGATACAAAAGAATTAATGCTGATGAGTCTGGCATTTGATGCAGAAAACTATAATACAACTCATAGAAATGCTCTTGAAGAATTGTTGTTTATATTACAAGATACATTATTTGGGTATAGTTATAATTATAAACCCGAAAAGAGACTTGAGATTTTTAAGCATATACAAGGATTAATTAATTTAATATTTGATGATGGAAACTATGGTAAAAATAGCGTTAACAGGCTTTATAATTATGGACATATAGGTCATTTGTATCACCAGACAGGTGACGATGAAAATGCTTTGAAATATCTTAAAATAGCAGCTGAATATGCAAAAGAGCTTGATAACACACCTGATATTTCAGAAAAAGTAATGAGACATTATAATTTCGGACCTGTATATAGAGAAACAAATTTATCTCAGTTTATGAAAATTGTAATGACCGAGCATTATCCATTATCAGACGAATTTAAATTAAAACTTGAATTCAAAGAAATTATTAAAATGTTAGAATAAAGTAGGGGATAATTTCTACTTTGCCATAAAAACAAAAACGAGAATGCTTTTTTGCAATCTCGTTTTTCTGTATAATTCACTTTTTCACAGTCTTCAAATGCAATTCTTTCAGTCCATCAACTTCGTCGCAGATTTCTTTAAGATTACAAGATGAACAGTCAAACATAACATTGTCAAAAATATGATTTAATGCTGATGTTGTTTGATTTATCTTTTTTGCAACTGAATCCAACTTCTCAAACTCATCAAAATTTGTTACAAAGTAAATTTCTGCACTTTTAACATAATCAAATTTAAGAAATTCTCTTAAAAGTGTCTGTCCGTAATCAGCAAAAGTAACACCTGATTTTATTGCTTTTTTGCTTACTCTTATTTGCTCACGCATATTAAGTGCAGATGCTCTTGTCATAAATCCGTCAACAGATAAATGATATCTTAATGCTTCCAGCTCTTTGATTTTATTAAAAGTTTCTTGTTCATTTTCAAAATTCTCAATCTGTATAAATACAAATTTACTAAAAGGGGAGTCAGTCTCAATTTGATTAAGGTCATCGCCCAATAAATGTACAGAATTAGAAAATACTTTATCACTTGAAACAGCAAGACTACTGACACAAGGTTTAGAATTCCCACCAAGTTCAAATGCAGAGTCAGACAAAAATATCACAGAGTTTTTATTGCTGACATTAAGTGATTTTCCACTTGAGAGCACTTTTGAATTTTGTAAACAGTCTTTAATTTCATTGATAAGGTTATTATATAATTTCATTATAATTTCTTATCTCTCTTCATTTTGTCATAGTGTTTCTGCAACCAGTCATAAACAACTCTCACAAGTTTCATGTCAAGGTTGAACCAGTAAATTGCAAAAGTTATAAGGAAAAGTGCTAGAATAACACCTAAAATTATAAAAAATATTTCCATATTAGTTCTCCTTTGCAAGTCCCTTTTGACGAGCATATTCAGCAGCACCTAAAGCACCCATAAGCTGTGGGTCAGTCTTTAACTCAACAACATTGATTTTGAGAACTTTTTCGATAGCCTTTTTAAGACCATCATTTTTAGCACATCCGCCTGTAAGTGTAATGCTGTCAACTGCACCTGCTTTTTTAGCCATAACGAAGCAACGCTTTGCAACTGCCAACTGAATACCAGCTGCGATTTCATCCATTGGTTTACCCTCACCAACAAGTGAAATAACTTCACTTTCAGCAAAAACTGTACACTGTGCAGTAATTGGAATAGTGTTTTTAGCATTAAGTGAAAGCTTTGAGAATTCAGGTAATGTCATTTCAAAAGCATTAGCCATAGCCTCATAGAATCGGCCTGTACCTGCAGCACATTTATCATTCATAGCAAAGTTTTTAACAGTACCATCTGTATCGATAGAAATACCTTTAACGTCCTGACCACCGATATCAATAATTGCCTTAACTTCAGGGTTTGTAACGTGAACACCCATAGCGTGACAACTGATTTCAGAAATATTTTCATCAGCAAAAGGAACTTTGTTTCGTCCATAGCCTGTACCAATAAGATATGTAAGTTCTTTAGCTGAATTAAGTCCGTTAACTTGTGCAACTGCATCGTCAAGAGCAATTTCCGCACTCTGAACAGGGTTTATTTTACTTCTATTTGTAACGTTAGCAACCATATTTCCGTTTTCATCAAGAATAACGCATTTTGTATATGTTGAGCCAACGTCGCATCCACCAAAATATTTCATAATTTTATTTCTCCTTTACCATGCCATATCGTCTTCAAAATCAAGAAGAGAAGCATCAAGTGGTTCTTCTTGTAAAACTGTCTGCATATATTTGTTAACCTGGTCTCGCATTTCACGTCGTGAAATCGTACGTGGGTCCATAAGGTCTTGTTTAACCCAGATAAAGTTAACATTTCTTTCTCTTGCCTGGTCATCAAAAATCCCTGTAAGACCATCCATACCTTTACAAGAAATCTGGTCATACATAATAACTGTATCAGCATTATATTCATCAACGATTCTCCAAAGCTCGTCAACAACGTTTTGATAACCACCCTTGGTGTGTTTTCTCATAATTGAACGCTGATATGTTTTTGCAAGGTCTTTAAGTGACTGCTCTTTATCTTCTGTGTCGATATGAAGATATGAAATCATTGTTTCCATATCCATAACAACGTTGATACCCCAGCAATTTTCCATCCAATTTGCAAAGCTTGTGTAGTAGTTAGCAGGGCAGGACCACACAACTGCACGATGACGCATTTCTTTTGAAACAGGAGCTTTCTTTTCATAGGCTTTCATCATGATTCTGTTAACTTTCTTGTCAACCTTGAGAAATCTTTCATTTGTACCACCAGAAAGGTTGAAGTAGAAGATTCTGTAAAGCCAGAAGCAAGCACCTGTCATTTGTGGATATTCAGTTCTGTTAACATCCCATTTCTGAAGTTCATATTCAAGCTGTTCATTGTACTGTTTCATTCTCTTGAAATATGCATCCCAGTCAAATTTTTCACCTGTCTGCTTTTCAATGAACTCGATAAGTGCTTTGATTTCGTCAACACCATATTCCTGAACATCCTCACCGTTATAACGGAGTGGAATACCAAAACAATGTGTTGGTAATTGCAATCTTCTGTCAAGGAAAGATGAGTTCATAATTGAACCATCACAAGGCATATTAGTACCAATCATACAACAACCCATTTTAGGATAGTCGTCTTCAATTGCAACACCTGCTTCAGCACTCGGAAGAGGGCAAACGTCAGCAGGAACACCGAAGCTTTCAACAACTTCAAGATAAGGAGGTGTAATCTGCTGGTCAACCATTGATGCCAAGAAAATAGGCAATGTCTGTAATGGTACAGGAATAAGATTTGGGAAACCTGTAAAAATTTCATTTGGAACGATTTCATCCATCAAAACAATTCTCTTTGAAAGTTTGTTGTTTGGATTGATTTTTTCGTCAGCTCTTAATGATAGGTTAATCAAATCAGTTGTATGCTTAACAATCATATTGTAGTGGAGATGAGCCATACGGAGTTGTGGTCCACGAAGACCGGCAACGTGACGGTCAATGAATGAAGGAGCTGTAAGATAAGATGCCATCCAACGATATCTCCAGATACCTTTTACTGTTGAAGCAGGAGCTTTAAGAACCATTTTAATCATATCTTTCCAGTTGACAAGCCAACGGTAGTAATCGTACATGGTATCTTTAAAGCCACGCCACTCTCTGTGCTTTAATAAGGCAGTATGTTCTGTATAGAGTTTACCATAATTATCCATTATCTTTCATCTCCTTTGCCTTCTGAATTTTCTTGATTTCAAGGCTTTCGACAAAAGCCTGAACTCGTGTGCGAAGCTGACCTGATGCAGATGCAGTGTACTGACGGTCAACTGCAGCGGTTGGCACACCATAGTCACCACTCATAACATAAGATGCAAGGGCTCTTTCATAACCCCAATATTCGCAGAATTTAATCTGTTCATACATAACACCATCGGCATGGTATGTATCAACTAAATATTTAACATAGTCACGTCTTTCTTGAACCTTTTCGTGACTCATATATCTTGGACACTGACTTGTCTTCATATAATGAAGAGCAATTTGTGTAAGAACATCGTCTTCGTCATTAAGTATAATTTCTTCTCGACCAGGCATTGAACCAAAGCAGAAACGGTCAGCAACAACTAATGCACCACTGTCTTCAATAAGTTTTGTGAAGTCTGGGTCGTCCATTTCTGAACCAACAACAACGATTTTTGCTCTGTAATTCTTCTTTGCATCAGGTTCTCTTGTTTTTAATTCTTCTGCAGTTTCACGAAGTTTATCAATAATTAAATACTTAGGACAACAGTATGTAGCAACGCAAAGAACGTGGAACTCATAGCCTGTGATTCTTGGATTTTCTTCTTTTCTGTATTCGCCGATTTCAGTAATAAGTCGACAAATTTCATTGTGTTCTTCAACCGCTTTTCTTAACGCAGCATCACTTGTGTCAATTCCGTAAACTTCTTGTAATTTATCAAGAACCTTGACCCTTAACTGATTAGCATAGTGCTTTACAGTATGTTTTTCAATCTTGAAAGGGGAGTCAACGAATGTTACAAAGAATTTATCGTTGGGAACAAGTTTGAGCAATTCAAAATGTTCGTAGCAACGATTCATTTCAGAACAAGTTTCTGCACCGATAAGAGCAGAAAGGAAATTATAACCACCTTCAATACCTCGTTCAAGTAAAGCCTTTGAATATCCACAAACGAATGAACTCATATAATATGTAGCAATATCCATTGAGCCTGTACGTGGTGCTCTGAGTCTTACAGAAAAACAGTTGTCAAGATTTAACAATACCTCAGGAATGTGGTAGCAGGTATAAGCGATAGCAAGTTTGCCATCACTAGTTGCCTGTTTCACAAGGTCATTGTTTGCCTCTTGCAACAAGTTTTCAAAATAAATTAAATGTTTTAAATCTTTCATTTATATAACCCCAATCTCATTAAGAGCTTTTTTTACACCATTTACAACATTTGATTCAGCAGGAAGATTAAAAATGTTTTCTCCCTTGATGTCAAATACTGATAAGTTTTTGTCATCTTCTATATAACTCAATACTGGTATTCCGTTTGTATTGATATAATCCTTAAGGCTTTCGTCAGCCATACGATTAACGATTACGCCAATTTTTTCATACATAACAAGCTCGTCCGCAACAGACTTAATTGTGTTTATAACCTGACAGCCTTTTTTACTAGGGTCAGTAATAAGAAGAAGGTGAGTAACCTTTTCCATAACACGACGGTTAATCTGTTCAATACCTGCTTCACCATCAATAACAACATAATCGAATTCATTTGAAAGAATTGAAATAACTTCTTTTAAATATGAATTGATTTTGCAATAGCATCCTGCAGTTTCAGGACGACCTACTGCAATAAATGAATAACCGTCGGTTTCAACGAGTGCATCAAAAATTCTGTATTTTGCTTCACCGAGAAGTTCGATTGCAGTTCTTGTGTCACCCTCGTCAACAGATGCGATAATCTCTTTTCGTATGTCGTCAATTGTAAGTTTAACATCAATACCTAATGCAGTTGAAAGACCAACGGCAGGGTCGGCATCAATAGCGAGAATTTTCTTGTCAGGGTATTTTTCAACAAGACATCTAACAATGGTTGCAGAAAGGGATGTTTTACCAACTCCGCCTTTACCTGCAACTGCAATAATAGTTGCTTTATTCTCCATTATATTTCACCTTACTTGATTGCTATTGGCATATTCCATTTGAATGTCATAGCAAGAATTCTTAAAATAAATGTTACAGACACACCGATAACGATTGCTAAATTTTCTCCGATGTGAACTGCACCACCAAATATGTACAATACGTAGTAAATAGATGCTCCTGCAAGGGCTGCTAATGCATAAATGTGTTTTACTAAAACAAATGGAGTGTAGTTTGTAAGAACATCTCTGAGCATACCACCACAAATACCTGTCAGAAGTCCACAAGTAATGCAGATGAGTGCATCCTCAGAATATCCTTGTTCTATTGCGACTCTTACACCGATAACAGCAAAAACCCCGAGACCTAATGCATCAAAAATATCATTAATTTTTTCAATTCTTGATTCATTTTCAAGATATGTATGACTGAATTTTCTTGCAAATAAAAAAACAACAACAGCAACTATAATACAAATTACTATATAGGATTTTATTCCAAAAATAGCAGGAGGGGAGAAACTGAAAACAACATCTCTTGTCAGTCCACCACCATGTGCTGTAATAATTGAAAGAATAATTACGCCGAAAAGGTCAGTTTTTCTTCTGATTGCAACCATAGCGCCTGCGATTGCAAATGCAATAACGCCAATTATCTCAATAAATGTTGAAAATATTTCCATAACAAAACCTCGATTTATGTTACAATACAAAGTTTTTACAAATATCGTCATAATTTTAACACAGAACATTTAAATAGTAAAGAGCTTAATATATAATAAAAGCCACAACTTTAATTGTGACTTTTAGTTATATTATAATTTATATCATAAACGCATCACATAATAACATCATGATTACTCCTGAAACTCCACCAAATGATGATACACCGAGTGTAAGAATATTTACAGGAATATGTACAGAAATATATTGTCCTAAAAGATTAACAGCAAATAATGAACAAAGTCCTTGTAGTGTTGTGAGAAAAATAGAGAGTAAAAACTTTTTTGATTTTACGTGTACAATAAATATTATAAGAATATAAAAAGAAAACAGAATACCGAGAAAAACTTTTGCAGGACTCATTTTTTCACTCCTAAAAAATACTGGACATATTATTTTTATTAAAAATAAGCTTAAATTATTCCTTGGTGAATATAATAAATAGGGAGTGATTTAATGATGGTTACAAAATTTACTTATGAACAATATTGTACTCATATCAAGAAAAATATTGTAATAGAGGAGTGCTATTTTTCCGACGGAACTAAGAAGATTATTTGTACAAACACTAAGTGTGTTAATAATGGAGATAACTGTAAAAATAAACTAAGACAAAATAATTAATTTCATTATTGACCGTTTGCAGAAAAAATAGTATAATCAATTTGTTTAGAAATAAAAATTATACTTTAATATATTTAGCGGTGATTTTATGCAGAAAATTGTTGATTCGGTTTACGATATCATCGCATTCTCAAATGGTATCATTTATACAAAAAAAACAGTACTTGAAAATGGTTCTGTTAAGGTTAGTTTCTTTGGATACGATATAAAAAGAATGCAGAATACTCCGGTTACAAAAAGTGTTTATTTACTTAATAAATATGGTCCTGAGTATAAAAAAATTGCAGAACAGCTTGGTGACTATGTTTCATGTGACGCTGATATTCTGCCTAATAAATATGTAATTGTAGTATATAACAGTGGTGAAACTGGAGTTTTCTCACCAACAGGTGAAATGGTATGGTCAAGTGACCTTAATTATCAGGGTAGTGAAATTTCAGGAGCTGTTGCTGATGAAAATCAGATATGGAGTGTAATTCCTGAAAAGAATTGCGTTGTAAGCTACTCAATTTCCCACAAAAAGTTCAGCATGAGAATAGGTTCTGCAGACTCAAAGTCATTCCAAAACCCTGTTTCTATCTCTAAATATGATAGTGAATTGTTTATTTGTAATGCTGGGTCCAATAAAGTGAGAACAATCAGCCTTAAAGACTATTCTGTCAATGATTTCAGAATTTTTGATGAACCTGTTTATAAATATTTGCGTTCATGTGGTAAGGAAATTGTTGTTCTTGAATCAGGTGTTTATGTATTGTAATTTTAAAATAAAGGAGCATATAAAATGAGTGAAGAATTTAATCCTGACCTTGTGTCAGTTATTGATGAAAATGGTGTTGAACACGTTTTTGAGGAACTTGACAGAATTGAAACAGATACTGCTAAGTATGTTGCGCTTCTTCCGGTTTATGACGAAGCAGAAGAAATTCTTGATGATGACGGTGAACTTATAATTCTTAAGGTTTGTGAAGAGGACGGAGAAACATATTTAGAACCTATTGAAGATGATAATGAATTCAACGAAATTGGCAAAATTTTTGAAGAAAGATTATCTGAATTATTTTCATTTGATGAAGAATAATTTTGTTTTTCAATAATAGAATATTATTACCCTGCGAAGCCCGATAACTGCAGACGATATTAACCCAACACACTATTAAAGGGAGCTTTTACTCGATTTCATTGGGAGCAGACCTCCCGTCTTTATGACGGACGAAGGGAGCACAGATATGAACGGAGAGCACCCACCTGCTTAACATGCAGGTTAGTATTCACTGCAACCGACTTTGCGGGGAACATTCAAAAAAGAGTTAGTCTCATTGTATTTATTTACAATGGGATTTTTTGTGTTATATTTATCGCAGTATAATCTTTAGGTGGTATTAAATATGAAAGAAACAATTATCCAATTTGGTACTGGTAATTTTCTTCGTGGATTTTTCTGTGGTTTTATCAATGAAATGAATGAAAAAGGTTTATATGATGGTGAGATTGTTATTGTTCAGCCGACAAAAGGCGGAAAGGCAGAAATTATAAATAGTCAGAATGGTGAATACAATTTATATCTCTGTGGAATTCAAAATGGAGAAGAAGTTTGTGAGCATAAAGTTATTAAATCAGTTTCCCGTGGTGTTGACCCATACACTAATTATGATGAATATTTGGCATTAACTGAGAATCCTGATGTAAGATTTGTTGTATCGAATACAACAGAATCTGGAATTGAGTTTAACGATAAATGTAAGTTTGAGGATGAACCTGCACTCTCATTTCCAGGTAAATTAACACTGCTTTTATATCACAGATACAGTAAAGGTCTTTCCGGTTTTGTCCTTTTACCCTGTGAACTTATTGATAATAATGGTGATACTATTTCAAAAGCAGGACTTAATCTGCTTAATTGACCCGGTAATGATATGGTAGCTGTTACAAACCTTACTGCTACAGGATGTCATTTAAGTCTTTTTACAACAGGTCGAGGAACACCTCTTGGCGCACCTGTACCTAATCTTAAAATTGCAACAAATACAGCTTTAGCAACTAAAAAGCCTCACTGGATTGATTATGATGCGCAGTCAGGCAATGAAAATGATTTGCTAAATTTAATTATTGAAACCGCAAATGGATAACAATCAAAAAATGAAATTTCATCTTACAGAGAAATTGCGATATTTAAAGATGGTGTCACTCTATAGCAGATAAATCCTGATTTCATATCAGGATTTTTGTTTATTATGTTGCTTTTGTGTCAAAACTTCTTACACAAGGAGTGATAATATGAAAAAAACTATAGTAAGAATAGAGATTTCAATTTTAATTGCAGTACTTATAGTAAATACATTTAGTTTTATAGGGTTTTCAAAACAATGTGATGAAATACGAAACAAAGTATTACGAATGCATGTTATTGCTAACTCTGATGAAGATTACGACCAAGCATTAAAACTTAAAGTCCGTGACGCTGTACTTAATGAGGGTAAAGAACTATTTGATGGTACTCTTACAGCTAATGATGCAGAAGAAAAAATTGTTCCCAATATTGATAGGTTAGAAAGTGCAGCGTTAAAAACAATTATGGAGGAAGGCTTTGACTATCCTGTAAAAGTAACTGTAGTAAATGAATATTTTAAAACAAGAGTATATGAAAATTCAGTAACATTACCAGCAGGAAATTATACTGCAGTTAAGGTTGTAATAGGTGAGGGAAATGGAAAAAACTGGTGGTGTGTAATGTTTCCACCAATGTGCTTGCCATCAGCTAGTGAAGAAACACAGCTGAATGATGTGTTAAATAAAAACGAAATTCAAATTGTGTCCGACTCAAAAAAATACTCATTCAAATTTAAATTTCTTGAGATTTGCAAGGAATTGATAAAAAAATAATAAAATAAGTCTTTACAAAAGATAATCCTCTTTGATAAAATGTAAATTGATATAGTTTGATTTTATCAAGGAGGTTTTATTATGCCACTTGTATTAGCACATAGAGGTGCAAATAAAGTTGCACCGCAGAATACAATACCTGCTTTCAAAAAATCTGTTGAATTTTTGGCTGATGGGATTGAAACAGATGTTCATTTGTGTTTGGATAATGAAATTGTTATTTGTCACAACTACACAATTGATGAAACATCAAATGGTGTTGGTAGAATTGATGAAATGACATTATCACAACTTAAAAATTATGACTTTGGTTCGTATTTCAGCAAGGATTTTGCAGGAGTAACTTTACCAACACTCTCAGAGCTTTTAGATGTTGTCAAAGATATGTCTTTAATCAATATAGAAATCAAACCACCACATAAGGATAATGACCTTATTAAAAAGGTGGTTGAAAAGATTCATGAGTATAGTATTGTTGGTAATTCAATAGTTTCTTGTTTTGACCCTGAATGTGTTCGCAAAGTAAAGGAATTTGATAATAACATTCAAACAGCACTACTTTATGAAAAAAGTGAATTAGGCGATGAAATTATGTCTTTTGGTGTTGCAAAATACTGTAAACAATTAGGGGTAGATGCAGCACATCCTGAATATTTTCTTATTACTCATAAGGAGATCATGGAACTACATAATTTAGGAATTAAAGTTAATCCATGGACAGTGAATGAGAGAGAAGATATTATAAAACTTACTGAATGGGGCTGTGACGCTCTTATTACAGATGTTCCTGATTTTTGTAAAATAGTATTGGAGGAAATGTAATGAACAAGGCAAAATATAGCATTATTCCAAAGCCACAGAAATATAACGTTCTTGATGGTACATATACAATTACATCGGAAACTGCCGTGCTTTGTGCACCTGATTTTATAAAAGCAGGGAAGTATATTTCTAATTTCTTAAAAACAAAAAGTGATGCTTCTAACGGACAGATTAAAATAGCAAAAGATGAGTCGTTAAGAGCGGAGTCATATCTCCTTAAAGTTAAACCAGATGGAGTTACAATTACTGCATCAGACGAAAAGGGCGCTTTTTATGGTGTTGTAACACTCAAGATTATGATTATGCAGTCAAAGACATCAAATGGTGTTGCTGTTGTTAATTGTTCAGAGATTTATGACTACCCTAAGTTCTCTTTCCGTGGTGAAATGATGGATGAAGTGCGTCATTTCTATGGTATCGATGCCGTAAAACGTGCTTTAGATGAGATGGCAATGCTTAAACTCAATAAGTTTCATTGGCATTTAAGCGATGACCAAGGCTATAGAATTGAGAGTGAAGTTTTTCCATTACTTAATGAAATAAGTAGTAAGCGTAAATATGAGTACCTTGGTGCCGATATTCCTTTATCTAATATTTCTGAGTTGAAGATGGGGGGAGAGGAGTATTTTCATTATTACAAAAAGAGCGAAATCAGAGAAATTGTTGAATATGCTAAAAACCTTTGCATTGATGTAATTCCTGAATTTGATTTGCCAGGACATACTGTTGCGATGCTTGCTGCATATCCTGAATTATCATGTTTAAAAGGAAGTTATGAAGTTTATTGTAAGAATGGAATCACTAAAGATGTTCTTTGTGCTGGTCAGGAAGAAACTTATGATTTCGTTGAAAAACTTTTAACAGAGGTTTGTGAACTTTTCCCATACAAGTACTTCCATATGGGCGGTGACGAAGCTGCAAAGGGACATAAACTTTGGGAAAAAGATTGCCCTGTTTGTCAATCAAAAATGAAGGAACTCGGATTAAAAAATGGTTCCGAATTGCAAGGATATTTTAACAATCGTGTTAATGAAATACTGAAGAAACTTGGTAAAACAACAATAGAGTGGAATGATGGCATCGGAGAAAATACTGATGCTGATATTGTTGGACAGTATTGGATTTATCGTACTCCAGCTTGGGTTAAGAGGGAAAATGATAAGAGAAAATATATAGTATCACCTTGTCCAACACTGTATTTTGATATGTCACATGCTACAGCACCACTTAAAAAGGTTTATAACTACAATGTTGTTAAATCAGGTTTCATAAAGATGGAAAATGTTCTTGGTGTTGAATTTGAAACATGGTCAGAGTGGGTTGTCAATGAAAGTGCATGGCAATTCATGGTTTATCCACGTATTTATGCATTTGCAGAGGTTGCATGGACAGAGGATGAAAAGAAAAACTTTAAGGATTTCTACAAGCGCCTTGATTTCTTTAAAGCATATATGCGTTCAAAAAATATTAACTATTCAAGAATTGAAAAGAAAAAACTATTTTTAAGAAATCGTTCTGTTTATCACCTTGGCACAATGGGAGTTGAATATAAGAAGAACGAAGAAATTAAAAAGGCAGAAGCTAAGGAGAAATAATTATGACGATCGCTCAATTATTACCAATGTTTGCTGGTATAGGTCTTTTCTTATATGGTATTACTGCCATGGGTGAGGGTCTTGAATATGCAGCTGGTTCAAAAATGAAAAAAATCCTTGGAGCCCTTACTAAGAATAGATTGCTTGCTGTTTTAATGGGTACTCTTGTAACAGGTTTAATACAGAGTTCAACTGCAACAACTGTTATGGTTGTTGGTTTTGTTAATGCAGGACTTATGAATCTCGGTCAGGCTGTCGGTGTTATTATGGGTGCTAATATTGGTACAACTGTTACCAGTGTTCTGATTGCGATGGATTTAACTGCAATCGCTCCTGTAGCATTGTTTATCGGCGTTTTCATAATGCTATTTGTAAAAAAAGACTTTGTTAAGCATATTGCTCAGACAGTTGCTGGTTTTGGTATGCTTTTCTGGGGTATGGAAACAATGTCTTCCTCAATGGAACCATTGAGAGATTCACCTGTATTTGCAGAAATGATGACAAGTTTCAGTAACCCACTTATTGGTATCTTAATTGGTATTGTTCTTACTGTTATTATTCAAAGTTCATCTGCCAGTGTTGGTATTTTACAGGCACTTGCATTACAAGGACTTGTTCCTATCAATCTTGCTATTTACATCCTTTTAGGTCAGAATATAGGTACTTGTTTGACAGCAATGCTTTCTGCTGCAGGTACAAAAACAAATTCAAAGAGAACTGCTATTATTCATCTCTTATTTAATGTGTTTGGTTCTATGTTATTCTTGCTTATTACGGCTTTTACACCATATACATCGCTGTTAGAGAGAATAAGTGATAATTTATCTGTACAGATTTCTGCTGCACACATTATTTTCAATGTAGTAAGTACAGTTATTCTTTTCCCGTTTGCAAATGTTCTTATTAAAATTGCTTGTATTCTTATTCCTGATAAAGAATCAGAAGATTCTAAAGTTGAATTTAAGTTCTACGACCCAAATCTTCTCAGCACACCTCCTGTTGCTGTTGAACAGATTGGTAAAGAAGTTGTCAGAATGGCAAAACTTGCTAGAGATAACTTTGACCGTGCAGCAGTTGCTCTGATTAATAACGACACAACAAAAAAAGAAAAAGTTGAGTCCGTAGAAGAGGTTATCAACTTCTTGAATCACGGAATTACAAAGAACCTTGTTAAAATCAATGCTCTTGATTTAGACTACAAAGATGCAAAATATATTGGTCGTCTTTTCCATGTTGTAAATGACATTGAACGTATTGGTGACCATGCGGTCAATCTTATTGAAGCGGAAGTTGTACGTAATAGCGAAAAGCTTGCAATTTCTAAAAGTGCAGTTAATGAGCTAGAGACAATGCGTAAATGCGTTATGGACTTGCTTGATGCATCTATTGCATCTTTTGAAAAGCAAGAACTAACTTTAGATGAAGCAAAACAAATCGAAACTCTTGAAACAATTTCTGATAATCTTAAAGAAAAATATCAGGATGCACATCTTCAACGTCTTAATGAAGAGCATTGTGAAACTCGTGCTGGTATGATGTTTGTTAACACCCTTATTGACTTTGAGCGTGTTGGTGACCATGCAAAGAATATTGCATTTGCTGTGGGCAAGAAGCCAGAAAATAGGGCTGTTGCTGACGAAACAATGGTAAACGCTTATTAATAACAATAAGAAAAATGACCTATTCGATTGAATAGGTCATTTTTTGTGTAGGAATTAATTTATTTGATAACTCGGATTCTGATTATTCCGTTAATTTTCTTTAATGCTTCAAGAGATTCAGGAGAAGCTTTTGTGTCGGAATCGATAACTGTATAGGCGTATTCTCCCTTTGACTTATTAACCATGTTATCAATGTTAACTTCTTCGTTTGCGAAAGCAGAAGTAATCTTGCTCACGATACCTGAAATATTCTTGTGCATAATTGTAATTCTATGTTTTTCATTTGTTGTTAAAGTAACAGCAGGGTAATTAACTGAATTAACAATACTACCATTTTCAAGGTAATCTGCAATTTGGTCAACTGCCATCATAGCACAGTTGTCTTCGGATTCAGGAGTTGATGCACCAAGATGTGGAATCGCAATTACACCGGGAGCACCGATTACTGCATCATTAGGGAAGTCTGTAACATATGATGCAACTTTACCATTTTCAAGAGCAGCAAGTATGCTATTAGTGTCAACGAGTTCACCACGAGCAAAATTAAGAATTCTAACCTCGTCTTTCATTGTTGCGATTGTATCAGCATTGATAAGACCACGAGTATTATCATTGAGAGGTAAGTGAAGTGTAACATAATCACTGTTTGCAAAAATTACACTGATGTCGTCAGTGAGTTTTACATGGTGATTAAGTGTAATACTCTGTGTAACTGAAAGGAATGGGTCATAGCCAATAACTGTCATTCCAAGTGCTGCGGCAGCATTAGCAACAAGAATACCAATAGCACCAAGGCCTATTACACCAAGAGTTTTGCCTTTAATTTCAGGACCTGCAAAAGCACTTTTACCTTTTTCAACATCCTTTGGAACTGTGTCACCAGTTCCTTTTAATGTCTTTGCCCAATCAATTGCAGGAATAATCTTTCTTGAAGAAAGGAAGAGCCCTGTAAGAACAAGTTCTTTAACGGCATTAGCGTTAGCACCAGGAGTATTAAATACGACAATACCTGCCTCACTGCATTTATCAATTGGAATATTGTTAACACCTGCACCTGCACGAGCAATAGCAAGAGTGTTGTTCTGGAATTCCATATCGTGCATTGAAGCTGAACGAACAAGAATTGCATCTGGGTTTGCTATATCAGTAGCACAGTTGTATTCATCACTGAAACGGCAAAGACCAGTTTCAGAAATCTTATTTAAAGTTAAAATATTATACATATTGCTTACTCCTTATGAATTTACTTTTTCAAATTCTGCCATGAATTCAACAAGTTTTTCAACACCTTCAACAGGCATAGCATTGTAGATGGATGCTCTCATACCACCAACTGAACGGTGACCCTTAAGGTTGACAAAACCTGCTTCTGTTGCTTCTTTGATGAATTTGGCATTAAGTTCTTCGCTAT
>CALBQZ010000020.1 GCA_937899735.1 uncultured Clostridia bacterium
CAGTATCTTCACGAACTGTCATCTTCTGCATTGTTGCTTCTTTAATAGCCATAAGTTCTGCGAGAGTTTTCATTTATAGAGCACCTCCGTGTTTTCTTTAATAAATTCAAGTATCCACTGTGAAATTTCATAATTATCAAGTGGAACGTCACCTAGTATTGCTTTTATTTCACGGGTATCACAAACAAATTCCTTCCCGTCAACTATGTGTTTATAAACAAAGTCACGGTCAGTATTCATTGTGATAAGCATCTGAATAGTTGATGCCACATCACCAAGTGGTGTGAAATCAACACTATCCGTCTTGAAATATGCCTTAACTTCAGTGCCGATACCGAGTTCGGATTTTATTTCAAGGCTACCACCCGTCTGCTCTGCTGCCATTTTAAAAAGTGGAATTCCCATACCAACCTTTCGGGTTGTTCTTGTTGTAAAGAATGGGTCAATAACACTTTTAACCTGCTCTTCACTCATTCCCTTGCCATTATCGTATATCCCGATGAGCAAGGTGTGGTCAGTTGTGTTTTCACTAACTTCAATGGTGATAAGTGAAGCACCTGCAGAGATTGAATTCTGAGCAATGTCTAAAATATTAAGAGATAGTTCTCTCATTATGCCATGTATTTTTCAAGGATGCCTGGGATATCGTCGCCTGTAAGCTTACCGTAAACTTCGTCGTTAACTGTAAGAACAGGAGCAAGACCACAAGCACCGATGCAACGGCAAGCTTCAAGAGAGAATTTACCGTCTGGTGTGCATTCATCAGGGCCGATACCGAGTTTTTCTGTGATTTTGTCAACAAGGTCCTGAGCACCCTTAACATAACAAGCTGTACCAAGACAAACTGAAATGTTATACTGACCTTTTGGAGAAAGTGAGAACTGAGCGTAGAATGTTGATACACCGTAAACTTTTTCAAGTGGAACATCCATTCCTTCAGCAATCATAACCTGAACCTCATAAGGAAGGTAGCCGTAGATACCCTGTGCTTCCTGCATTACATGCATGAGCATACTTTTGTCATCCTTATTTGCTTCAATAACAGCCTTAAGCTGTTCTTCTTGTTCCGGTGTTCCTGAAAATGGAATGGAACTTAATTTTTTGAGCATTTTGGAATTTCCTCCTTTGTTTAATTATGGCAGAAAGCCTGCCTTAACTTCAAGAATTTAATACCGTAAATATTGCATAACAGTACATGTTAAAATTATAACAAAATATTCGATAAATGTCTATCTTTTTTTTAATTTTTTTATACTACCATAGACACTATTGGCGATTAGCACATATTTTACTTTTTCGTTTTGTGTTTATTAAGTATTTTCGACTACTTTTTGGAGAAAACTCACAGCGTTTTCAAGGCTTTTCAGCCCTACTGTTGCAACGGAAAACGCAATTTCCGGAAATTCTTTTTTTTCGTTGGCTGGAATAACAAGAATTCCCTCTTTTTCTATCCTGTCACAAATCTCTTTTGTAGATATTTTTATGTTGAACTTACACTTAATATAAAGTGGTGAATTTGTCTTTAAAATCTCGACTTTTTTCCCAAATCTTTCAACTAACAAATCCGCTAAAATCTTTGATTTCTGCGCATAGATTTTTCTTGATTTCTTTATCTGCGAGTTAAGATGTCCGTCACGGATATAACTGCAAAGTGCAATCTGGTCAGCCTTTGAAACCGTCTGGTTATAAAGGTCTTTTTTCCGTTTATACTTTTCCGTAAGAGGCTGTGGAAGAATCATAAAACTTATACGGATTGAGGGAAGCAATAGTTTTGAAAACGTACCTAGATATACAGTATTTTCCCCACCATTTAAGCCTTGTAAAGACGGTGTTGGACGGTTAAAATAACGGAATTCACTACCATAGTCATCCTCGATTATCAGTTTGTTGTTTTCTCTTGCAAATTCGGTCAAATCAAACCTTTCCTTAACACTCATGACATCTCCCCAACGGGTTGAATATGACGGTGAAACGTATATTATGTTACTCTTATCTCTATCATTATTAATCTTAAAACCATAGTCGTTAAAAATAGCAATTCCCTGACGATATGACAAGTCATCAAAACAAACCGATTTTTTATTTTTAATTAACGGACAGAGAATATTTAAAAGTGTCTGTACACCTGCACCGATTACAATATTCTCTTCGGAACAGACACAATTTCTCGTTTCTCTTGCGTACTTTGCGATTTCACATCTCAGGTCGTACTCACCCTGTGGGTCACCATAAAAAAGTAGTCTTTCACTTTGTCGCAAAGCACTTTTCAAGTATCTGCGCCAGATATCCATATTAAAACTTTCAGCATCAACACCTGTTGAAGAAAAGTCATATAAAACCCTGTTTTTTTCTGTATCATTTTTCCTTGTTAGCTCTGTTTTTTTCGGCGAATGTCCACGTTTTGAAACATAATATCCACTCTGACTTTTCGGTACAATGTATCCGTCATCACAAAGGCACATAAAACCTTGCTCAACAGTAGTTTTACTCACTCCTAACTCGTCGGCACATCGACGGATTGAGGGTAATTTCATTCCCTCTGTCAGTTTCCCTTCTTCTATTAAGTTTTTATAATAATCGTAAATTTGCATATACAATTTCTTGTTTTTCACAGCAAACTGTCCCCTTAAAAATTCTCAAATTTGTATATTTTATTAAAGACACTTTTGTATTATTATATACCCGTAAAATGATTATTGCAAGGGGTGAAACAGTTGAAAAGAATTGCAGTTATAAACGACCTTTCAGGTTTTGGAAGATGCTCACTTTCCGTAGCCTTGCCTATTTTGTCGGTTATGGGTCACGAATGCAACCCCATACCCACCGCAATACTATCAAATCAGACAGGTTATCACGATTTTCATTCTGTTGATTTCACAGAGCATTTAACCCCATACATTGATGTGTGGAAGCGGCAAAACGCAAAGTTTGACGCCATTTTAACCGGATATCTTGCAAGTGAAAAACAAGTGGATATCATTCTTGATTTCATTGACCATTTCGGTAAAAACTCCCTTGTTTTTGTTGACCCTGTTATGGCAGACGACGGTGTACTTTACGACACCTATGACGAACAACTTTGTAACAAGGTGAAAACACTTACAAAAAAAGCGAATATTATCACACCAAATCTTACCGAGCTGTGTATTCTTTGTGATGCTGATTATACACAAATCGACAATGAAAAAAACTTGGGGAAAATCGGCGTTTTAGCATCCACCCTTTTATCTGATACAACTGAAGCAGTTATTGTAACAGGAGTAAAAAAAGAGCAAGACATCTACAACATTATAGTCAAAAAAGATGGCGTCAGCGTCGTAAAATCAACACTTTTAAAGGGCAGTTACTCCGGCACGGGCGACATTTTTTCAAGTGTTGTATGCGGTGCACTCACAAAGGGAATGGATGTTTTTGATGCTGTTACGCTTGCTACAGATTTTATTTACTGCTCAATAAAAAACACCCCGACAGACAAGGATTATGAGCCTGACGGAGTGAACTTTCACTCAGCTTTGGAGATGCTTATAAATGCACAATAAAAAATCAGTTTTAAGAATTACATACACGGCAATATTCACGACAATTATATTGCTTGCAACTGCATTTGTGAAATTCTCAACAGGCTTGGGCGAGGGTTACATTCATTTTGGTGACAGTATAATTTACCTGACAGCATGTGTGTTACCTTTCCCCTACTGCATTGCTGCATGTGCTTTTGGAGGTGCATTAGCTGACATTATTTCCGGCTTTGCCATTTGGTCAATCCCAACTGCTGTTATAAAATCTCTGAATGCTTTACCCTTTGTATTTTTCTGTAAAAAGTCTAAAATACTGTGCAAACAAACAATATCAATGACAATAGTTTCAGGTATTATTACCATTCTCGGGTACTTTGTTACTGAATGTATTTTGTATTCAGTTGCATCTGCTACACTTTCTATACTCGGCAACACAATTCAGGCTGTTGCAAGTGGAATTATATTCATAATTATGGCACACGCACTTGATAAAATTAACTTTAAATCAAAAATCACTAAAGGAGTTTAAAAATGGCTGATATAGTTTATACATACGGAAATCAAGCTTATCTTAATATTACAAATGCTTGTCCCTGCAGATGCACTTTCTGTATTCGCAACAATGGTGATAGCGTTGGTGAGGCTACAACATTATGGTTTGAACACAGCCCATCAATAGATGAAATCAAAACAGAAATAGATGCTTTTGACTTTTCAAAATACAACAACTCAATTATCATTTGTGGCTACGGTGAGCCAACTTGTGCATTGAATAATTTGCTTGAGGCTTGCAGATATTTAAAGAGCAAGGGCATAAGTATTCGCCTTAACACAAACGGACTTTCCGACCTTATCAACAAGAGAGAAACTGCAAAGGAAATATGTGAAGTGATTGACTCCGTTTCAATCAGCCTTAACGCACCTACTGCAGAAAAATATAACGAGGTTACCCGACCATCTTTCGGTGAAAAATCCTTTGACGCAATGCTTAAATTCGCAAAAGAATGTAAAGCACTCGGCACACCTGTCAAGCTCACAGTTGTTGATGTAATCAGCAAGGAAGATATTGAGGATTGCAAAAAGCTCTGCGAAGAAATCGATATTCCATTGAGAGTCAGAGAATATACTGCAGAATAAGTTAATAATAAAGAGAAAAATCCCCAAGGTAATTTACCCTGGGGATTTCTCTGTGTGAAAGGATAGTTTCTATGACAACCAAAAATGAGTTTTAAGCCACTGTTGTTTCGACATCAGAAACTCTTGTGTTCACTGTGTGTAAGCGGAGATGTTCTCCCCTTGCTACAGCTTTTTTATGGTTTCTGATACGGATTGCACGACGGATGTTACCTACCACAATTCTTTTAACTGCCTGTTCAAAAGCAATGAATTTTTCTTCGTGCATAAAGCCATATACCAAAAGAATTGAAACTGCGAGTTCTATTAAAGTTGTAATTGCGAATGTTGCTGACATAAAATCAACCTCCGATTTATCTTAATTAATATTTACCGAACAAACTGGAACAAATGTTCTTTACAAGTCATATTATAGACGATTTTTTCTAAATGTCAATACAAATGTTCGGAAAATTTTATATTTTCAGTCCGTTTTTACGGACATAATTAGCATTAATTTAAAGGTGTTTTGTGTTTGTAAATTTATATTAACACAATATATTGTGGTTGTCAATATATTATTGCACAATTTGTGCGATTTTGTTCATATTTTTATATCTTTTTAATAAATTTGGATAATTTTTGCATTTTGTTCGCTGATGACAGAACAAAAAAATGTAAAAAATATTCATTTACCTATTTATTATTTTATGAAAATAGTGTAAAATATTAAAGATAATGGGTTTTTATATTTAATTGTATATAAAACGAGGTAAAAATATGTTTGTAGATATTGCTAAAATCAAAATAAAAGCTGGTGACGGCGGTAACGGTGCTGTTGCTTTCCATCGTGAAAAATACATCAACGCAGGCGGTCCTGACGGTGGTGACGGTGGTCGTGGTGGCAACATCATTTTTAAAGTTGACGACAACCTTTCAACCCTTGCTGATTTCCGATACAAGAGAAAATACAAGGCTGAGGCTGGTGCTAATGGTAGCGGTGGCAAACGAAGTGGTAAAAAGGGACAGGACCTTATAATCAAAGTGCCTCGTGGCACAATTATCCGTGAGGTTGAAAGTGGTGTCATCATGGCGGATATGTCAACTGACGACGAATTTATCGGCGCTAAAGGTGGTCGAGGTGGTTGGGGTAACTCACACTTTGCAACATCAACCCGTCAGACTCCAAAATTTGCTAAAAATGGTGCTCCCGGTGAAGAATGGGAAGTAAGCCTTGAACTTAAGCTTATTGCAGACGTTGGACTTTTAGGTTTTCCTAACGTTGGTAAATCTTCATTTATTTCCGTTGTAAGTCAGGCAAAGCCACTTGTTGGTGACTATCATTTCACAACAATTATTCCTGTTTTAGGCGTTGTGTCAATGGGACCTGAAAAGAGCTTTGTTATGGCTGATATTCCCGGACTTATCGAAGGCGCTGCAGAGGGTATCGGTCTCGGTCACGAGTTTTTGCGTCATGTTGAAAGATGCAGAATGCTTGTTCATATTGTTGATGTTGCAGGTAGTGAAGGCAGAAATCCAATTGAAGACTTTGAGACTATCAATGCAGAATTGGAAAAATTTAACCCTGAGCTTGCAAAATGTCCACAGATTGTTGTTGGTAACAAAATTGACCTTGCAACCGACGAACAGTTGGCAGAGTTTAAAAATTATATTGAAGGCAAGGGCTATGAATATTTTGAAATCTGTGCACCTATCAAGCACAATACTCAGGAACTTATAAATGCAGTAGCAAGAATGCTTGATACACTTCCTCCTGTTAAGCAGTACGAGAGTGAAGAAATTCCAATGGAAGTTATTGCTAAAAAGAGTAATGACGGCTTTACCGTCACAGTCGAAGACGGAGTTTACATTGTTGAGGCCGACTGGATTTACAGAATTCTCTGTAAAACTGACCTTGACGACTATGAATCACTCCAGTATTTCCAGAGAGTAATTCAGGAACGTGGAGTTATTCAGGCACTTATTGATAAAGGAATTCAGGAGGGCGACACCGTCAGCATCTATGATTTAGAGTTTGACTATGTTCCATAAGCTATGAGATTATACGACAAAGAATTAAAAGTGGACACCTTAAGTCCCTTGACACTTGCTTTTACGGGTGATGCAGTATATTCACTCTTCATCCGTGAAAAACTTGTTTGTGAAGCCAATCGTCCCGTTGGCGAGTTACATAAGCTTTCGGTTCAGTCCGTTAAGGCATCAGCTCAGGCAGAAGCTATGAGAAAAAT
This sequence comes from uncultured Clostridia bacterium, assembly GCA_937899735.1. Taxonomy (GTDB): domain Bacteria; phylum Bacillota; class Clostridia; order Oscillospirales; family Acutalibacteraceae; genus Fimenecus. The sequence goes on from CALBQZ010000020.1 coordinate 6,881, forward strand.
TATGCCTTTACTTACGGAAAAAGAAATGGATGTGTTTAAACGTGGCAGAAATGCTCACACATCACATACCCCAAAGAACCAGAGCGGATGTGACTATCATTATGCTACGGGATTTGAAACACTTATTGGGTATTTATACTTAAAAAGCGAAAATGAAAGACTAAAATTCCTACTTAATGAAGTCATCAACAGTTTTGGAGATGACCAGGGTGAAAAAAAGCCTGAATGATTTAAAGGATTTTCTTGTTGACACTTGCATTTTTATACTGGGTGGTATTGGAATGAGTGTTGCCGTAAATTGTTTTTTAGCAAAAAACGGTATTCTATACGGTGGCTTTTCGGGAATTGCAACAATTCTTAACTACCTTTTTGAGATTCCAATCGGTACTGCCATTTTTGTAATGAACATTCCCCTTTTCATTATTGCTCTGAAGAAACTGGGTGGAAGGTTTATAAGAATGACTATCTGGGCAACTCTGATTACATCAATCATAATTGACTCAGGATTCTTTTTGCCTGTATATTCAAATGATTTGCTTCTATCCTCCATTATCGGTGGAGCTTTGGTGGGAATATCTTTAGGAATAATATTCGTAAGGAATGCCACAACAGGTGGAATTGATATTATTGCCAAGCTTATTCAGATAAATCATCCCCATTTTTCTTTTGGGAAAAGTGTTCTCATTTTTGATGGATTTGTAATTATCCTTGGTGGAATAATATACAAAAACATTGAGGCAATGCTTTATGCAGCAGTTGTAACCTTCGTCAGTGCACAGGTCATTGACTATATCATTTATGGTGTCAGTCGTGGTGCTACAATTATGGTTATAACAAGCAAAGGTGACGAAATCCGTCGCATAATTTTAAATGACCTTAACCGTGGTGTTACGGTGCTTAAGGGTCAGGGTGGTTACTCAAAACAGCAAATAGATGTTCTTTTTTGTGCTTGTTATGATAATCAGACACAAAAATTTATTAAGGAAATAAAATCAGCCGACGAAAATGCTTTTTTCATTGTGACACAATCAAAGCAGATTCTCGGCAACGGATTTAAAAATAGTATTTAGAGGTATTATATGTTAAAAAAAGACAATATCCGAAACTTTTCAATTATCGCTCATATCGACCACGGTAAGAGTACTCTTGCAGACAGACTGTTGGAGCTTACTGAAACTGTGGCAAAGCGTGATATGACGGAACAATTACTTGACAATATGGATTTGGAACGTGAGCGTGGTATCACAATCAAAGCTCATGCTGTTAAGCTTGACTATAAGGCAAAGGACGGCAATACATATGAATTAAACCTTATTGACACTCCGGGTCACGTTGACTTTAACTATGAGGTTTCCCGTTCACTTGCTGCCTGTGAGGGTGCTGTACTTATTATTGACGCATCTCAGGGTGTTGAGGCACAGACACTTGCCAACACATATCTTGCCCTTGACCACGACCTTGAATTAGTTCCTGTTATCAATAAAATCGACCTACCTGCCGCTGACCCTGACAGAGTTGCAAATGAGGTTGAAGAGGTTATCGGACTTCCTTGCGACGAAGCTCCAAGAGTTTCAGCAAAAACAGGACAGAATATTGAACAGGTGCTTGAAAGCATTGTTGACCTTGTGCCACCTCCTGAAAATCACGATGACAAGCCACTCCGTGCTCTTGTTTTTGACTCTGTTTATGACAGTTACAAGGGTGTTATCGTTTATGTCCGTGTTATGGATGGCAAAATCAAGCCGGGTGACACAATGCGAATGATGGCAACGGGTGCTGAATTCAATGTTGTTGAAGTCGGATATATGCGTCCTAACGCTATGGAGCCACAAAAAGAACTCACATCAGGTGAGGTTGGATATATTACTGCATCCATAAAAACTGTTGGTGATGCTCGTGTTGGTGACACAGTTACAACTGCTGAAAATCCTGCAAGTGAGGCTCTTGCTGGTTACAGAAAGGTTAACCCTATGGTATTCTGTGGTGTTTATCCTGCTGACGGTGCTGACTATGAAAACTTGCGTGAAGCACTTGAAAAATTGCAGTTAAATGACGCTGCCCTTTCATTCGAGCCTGAAACATCAGGTGCTTTGGGATTCGGTTTCCGTTGTGGTTTTTTGGGACTTTTACACCTTGAAATCATTCAGGAAAGACTTGAAAGAGAATATAACCTTGACCTTGTTACAACAATTCCAAGTGTTATTTATAAAGTTCACCTTACCAATGGTGAAGTTATTGAAATCGACAATCCAAGCCATTACCCTGACCCTGCAAACATTGACTATTGTGAGGAGCCAACAGTTGAAGCACATATTTATGCTCCACCTGAATATATCGGCGCAATTATGAATCTTTGTCAGGACAGACGTGGTGTATATGTAAACACTACTCACTTGGCTTCTGACCGAGTTGACTTGCATTACATTTTGCCACTTAACGAAATTATTTACGACTTCTTTGATGTTCTTAAATCACGTACTCGTGGTTACGCATCATTTGACTATGAAATGAGTGATTATCAGCGTTCGAGCATCATAAAACTTGATGTGCTTCTCAATGGTGATATTATTGATGCACTTTCATTTATGATTCATAGTGAAAAGGCTTATGCAAAGGCTCGTAGAATCGCTGAAAAGCTTAAGGATAATATTCCACGCCAGATGTTTGAAATACCGATTCAGATGGCTATTGGTGGCAAGGTTATTGCCCGTGAAACCGTTAAGGCTATGAGAAAAGACGTTCTTGCAAAATGCTACGGCGGTGATATTACACGTAAAAAGAAATTGCTTGAAAAGCAGAAGGAAGGTAAGAAGCGCATGCGTCACTTCGGTACTGTTGAAGTACCACAAGAGGCATTTATGGCTGTGCTTAAACTTGATGATG
>CALBQZ010000021.1 GCA_937899735.1 uncultured Clostridia bacterium
TTTTCCAATAACGATACAATCGCTTTATCCCCTTGCAAAGATTTTAAATTCAACCCCGTTACTTCACAACCTGCCGCTATGAAAAAAGCGCCATTCGACCAATCGCCTTCTACTATATAATCACAGCTACAATATTCTTTCGGCATCGTGGTTACCTTGGTATGAGTATCCTTATTCGAATCAATATACTCAGTAACAACGTCCCCAACTTTGTAAGATACCTTATGAACATGTTCTCGCTTGTAACCACACTTTTTACATTTGTCATTCTCAAAAGTGTGATTTTCGTAGTCTTTAAATACTGTACCTTCAGAAATCAGCTCACCACACAGGCAATATGTCCTTCCGGTATACTCTTCCTTAATATGCCGGTGTTCATCTGCCTTGTGATACTTCACGTATTTGCCTTCAACATTATGCTTACGATGAATATGAAGAGTCTTTTCATATCCACAATCTTTACATTTGTTTCCAACATAAATGTGCATTTCCGTGACTTTTGTTGTCTTCCCCTCTTTAATAAGAGTATTACAACTACAGTATTCATCAGGAGCCTTTGTTACTTTGGTATGTCCCTCAGACGTTTTGTCAATATATTCTACAGTAGTATTGCCTAAGCAATACGCGCCCTTGTGAACATGTTCTTTATAGTCACATTTAGTGCATTTTCCGCTAGAAATTTTGTGATTTTCTTTGGTCTTGGTAGTTTTGCCTTCTACCATTACCTTTCCGCAAGCACAAATTTCTACACCAGACGTAGTAATTTTGTAATGCTGTTTTTCATCGATTTCTTTATAATCGACAGAATCAGGTTCACACGCCATAGCTTTGTGGTTAGTATGCTTCCGCAAATTGCCCGAGTAAATATACCCGCCACTCACTTCATACCACACATTGCCATAGATGTTTTTCTTGGAACCATAAACAGCTACCAATGTGCCTTCAGAAGAAATTGTTTTTACCTGCGTAGAATGCTTAGTTGCCTTACTCCAAACAGGAACACCACTCCTGCTCGTTTCGTAATACGTGGCTGCTGCAGCATTAACAGGAATCAATGCCACAAAGATGCTAAGAGCCAACAGAAAACTTACTACCCGCTTGAGATTCATATTAATGCCTCCCGTCTTAAATTTTTTAGTACCATAGATTATATCAATCCTTAACCTTTTAGTCAACACATTATGGAAACTTTTAAAAAAAGAGAAGGTTACTTCAGAATACTCTGTTTTAAACCTTCTCTTTTTCAACTATTCAATGCTCGTGGAAATTTCTCTTCTTTACTATTTGATGCTTTCAGAAATTTCTTTGAGCATGTTATTGAAGTAATTTTCAGCTTCTTTTGTCACATCGTTTTCGTACACATAGCTAATGATAAGCATCTTTCCCTTAGAAGATACAATCGCTACCTTCATGCACGAATCATGACTATGAGATTCAGCTTTAATAACTCCAATGTTTTTTCCGACTGTCCTTTCGAATCCAAAATCATAATCGGAATATTCTTGTTCCAAGGATGTAATCAAGGCTTCTGAAATAACCTTAATATCTTTTTCTACCTTGGCCTCCTGAACACGCATAATGCACAGAATCTTTTCACTATGAATAATGAAAAGATTAGCATCATCTTGCATACTTACAAATTCCCAATTATCAGGAATCGTGAAATCTACCATGTTAGAGAGATTATTGCTCGCAAAACTCCGTAACTTGACTCCTTCCACCGGTTTTTGCAGTCCAAGTACATACTTGAAACAATCTCCTACATCGTAATATGCACCGATACACCAATCTTTGGCTTTATCAAGAAGTTCTTCACCTTGCTGCCAGTAGGGACTCCATTCTTTTTCCAGCTTTGCAACGTATTCATCACTCCAGATGTAGTTAACGGCAATCAAAAAGATCCCGATAATAACAAAGAGAATGACAATAAGCTTAAGAAGCCACTTAACGAGTTTCTTGATGAACTTCACCTTTTTTCCTCCTCTTCTAATTATAGTTCAGATTTTTCATGATTTTTAGGTGCTGTTATTATATCACCACGCACTTGATTATGTCAAGTAATGTGTGGATTTTATCTTTTCTTAAACAAACTTTCAAAAAATGAGACCTCTTCTTATCGAGGTCTCATTCTACTTTTCAGTTATTTATTCTTTTTTAGCAGCTTGATATTGTGCAAAATTAAATTCATTCTCTTCTTCTACTGGCTTTGGAACTGTATTTGCTGTTGCTTCGTCAGTTTCTGTATTATATGGTTGCATTTCTCTATATCTTAAAAGTCCTGTACCAGCTGGTATTAATTTACCAATGATTACGTTTTCTTTTAATCCTATTAATGGATCAATCTTTCCTTTTATTGCAGCTTCTGTCAATACTCTAGTTGTTTCTTGGAATGATGCTGCTGACAAGAATGAATCTGTTGCAAGAGATGCTTTTGTGATACCGAGAAGAACCGGTGTACATGTTGCAGGAACGAATGCTTCACCTGTTTCCTCTGCACGAAGACGAGCCGCTTCATTTGCATGAGCAAATTCACGCTTATCTGTTGTAGCACCGGGAAGAAGGTCTGTTGTACCTGCTTCAGCAACCTTGAGCTTTCTCATCATCTGACGAACAATAACTTCGATATGCTTATCGTTGATATCAACACCCTGATTACGGTATGTTCTCTGAACTTCCTTGATGAGGTAGTCGTGAACAGCATCAACACCATTGATTGCAAGAATATCGTTTGGATTTGGTGAACCATCTGTAAGGGCTGTACCCTTCTTAACAAAGATTGGATTACCATTTTCGTCAGTTTCTGAATTGAATCTCTTATGGAAGCCATAAGGAATCATATATGCACGTTCATCACCGTTTTCGTGGTCAGTGATTACGATATGCTCATTACCCTTAATCTCACGGAATGAAAGAATACCGTCGATTTCTGAAAGGATTGCAAGAACCTTTGGTTTTCTTGCTTCAAACAATTCTTCAACACGAGGAAGACCCTGTGTAATATCCTGGCTTGAAGCAACACCACCGGTATGGAAGGTTCTCATTGTAAGCTGTGTACCAGGTTCACCGATTGACTGAGCAGCAATAATACCAACTGCTTCACCAACTGTAACAGGGTCACCTGTTGCGAGGTTAGCACCATAACACTTGATACATACACCGTGTTCAGAGTCACAAGTGAGAAGTGAACGAATCTTAATTCTACGGTCATCAGGATTTTCTCTTGAATTAACCATATCAGCAACAACTTTAGCTTTTTCTTCTGTAAGCATTTCGTCCTTAGATGCAACGAGGTTACCGTCAGCATCACAGAAGTCTTCAAGAAGATATCTGCCTGTAAGTCTTTCGCTGAGCTGTTCAATCATTTCCTTACCGTCAGTAATGTCGTAAACCTCGATACCGTCGTGACAATGACAATCTTCTTCACGGATAATAACATCCTGTGAAACGTCAACAAGACGACGAGTGAGATAACCTGAGTCAGCTGTACGAAGAGCTGTATCGGCAAGACCTTTACGAGCACCACGAGAAGAAATGAAGTATTCGAGAACGTTAAGACCTTCACGGTAGTTAGCACGAATCGGAACTTCGATTGTTTTACCTGCAGTATTGGCAATAAGACCACGCATACCTGCAAGCTGACGGAGCTGAGCCTTAGAACCACGGGCACCGGAGTCAACCATCATATAGATTGGGTTGGTTTCGCCAAGACCTTCAAGGATACCTGATGAAACTGCATTTGTTGTTTCTTCCCAAACCTTGATAACTGCTCTTGAACGTTCTTCTGCACTGTAAAGACCCATGTTGTAGTATTCAGAAATAACATCAACCTGTTCTTCAGCAGAAGCAAGTAAGTCTTTCTTTTCTACAGGAATCTTCGCATCGCAAACAGCAACTGTGATACCACTTCGAGTTGAGAACTTAAGACCCTGAGCCTTAATCTTATCAAGCATTTCAGCAGCAACTGTTACGCCGTGAACCTTAATACATTTATCAATAATCTTTCCAAGTCCGCCCTTCTTAACGAGGAAATCAACCTCAAGAGCAAATGCGTTTGCAGGGTCAGTTCTGTCAACAAAACCTAAATCCTGTGGAATTGGGTTATTGAAAATTACACGACCAAGAGTTGTTTCTACGAGTTTAGTTACCATCTCGCCTTCAACTTCTTTAGTCATACGAATCTTAATTTTTGCATGAAGTGTGATGTCACCTTCATCGTAAGCCATTGTAGCTTCATCAACATCACGGAACACTTTGCCTTCGCCTGGTTCGCCTTCCTTAACCATTGTAAGATAGTATGAACCAAGAATCATATCCTGTGTAGGAACAGCAACCGGTTTACCGTCTGATGGTTTAAGGAGGTTGTTAGCAGCAAGCATCAAAAGTCTTGCTTCAGCCTGAGCTTCTGCAGAAAGAGGTACGTGAACAGCCATCTGGTCACCGTCGAAGTCAGCGTTGAAAGCTGTACAAACGAGTGGGTGGAGCTTGATAGCTCTACCTTCAACAAGTACAGGTTCGAAAGCCTGAATACCAAGTCTATGAAGTGTAGGAGCACGGTTAAGCATAACAGGATGGTCTTTGATAACCTTTTCAAGAGCATCCCAAACCTCTGTCTTTGCTCTCTCTACCATCTTCTTAGCAGATTTCATATTGGTTGAAACGCCTGTTTCAACAAGGCTCTTCATAACAAATGGTTTAAAGAGTTCAAGTGCCATTTCCTTTGGAAGACCGCACTGGTAAAGCTTGAGTTCAGGACCAACAACGATAACTGAACGTCCGGAGTAGTCAACACGCTTACCAAGAAGGTTCTGACGGAAACGTCCCTGCTTACCTTTAAGCATATCGGAAAGTGATTTGAGTGCTCTGTTGTTAGGACCTGTAACAGGTCTTCCACGACGGCCGTTGTCGATAAGTGCGTCAACAGCTTCCTGGAGCATTCTCTTTTCGTTACGAACGATAATATCAGGAGCATTGAGCTCTAAAAGTCTCTTAAGACGGTTGTTTCTGTTAATAACACGTCTGTAAAGGTCATTAAGGTCAGATGTAGCAAATCTGCCGCCATCAAGCTGAACCATTGGACGGATATCAGGTGGAATAACAGGAATAACGTCCATAATCATCCATTCAGGACGATTACCTGACTGTTTGAATGCTTCCGCAACTTCAAGACGCTTGAGAATTCTTGTTTTCTTCTGTCCTGATGCATCCTTGAGCTCTTCACGAAGTTCTTTGCAGAGTTCATCAACGTCTATTTCGCTAAGAAGCTCTTTAATTGCTTCAGCACCCATTGATGCTTTGAATGCATCATCATATTTTTCTACATAATCAGCATACTCTTTTTCTGTGAGAATCTGATTCTTTTCAAGGTCTGTATCACCCGGGTCTGTGACGATGTATTTTGCGAAGTAAAGAACTTTTTCAAGGTCACGAGGTGAAAGGTCAAGCATAAGACCCATTCTTGATGGAATACCCTTGAAATACCAGATGTGAGATACAGGAGAAACGAGTTCGATGTGACCCATTCTCTCACGGCGTACTTCTTTCTTTGTAACTTCAACGCCACAACGTTCACAAACCTTACCCTTATAACGGATTTTCTTATACTTACCGCAATGACATTCAAGGTCCTTCTGAGGTCCAAAAATTCTTTCGCAGTAAAGTCCGTCTTTCTCGGGCTTGAGTGTACGGTAATTTATAGTTTCGGGCTTTTTAACCTCACCATAAGACCATTCTCTTATCTGGTCAGGAGAGGCAAGACCGATTTTTATTGCTTCAAATGGTTTCTTTTCCATTAAATTTAGCCCTTCTTCCTTTTAAACTGGGTTAAGTCAATCAATAATTCTCTTCGTCATCCATTGAATCGTAACTGTCATCAAAATCGAAGCCCTGCTCTTTATAGAAATCAGAGTCATCGTCTTCGTCAACTTCAAAGCCATCCTCATTATCGAGAACAAATCCATTGTCATAAGTTGCGTCATTGATGTTTTCAAATTCAATTTCAGGGTCAGCAGCAGGAATAACATCATAATCGTCATTATCAAAACCGTTCTTGATGTCAATTTCCTCACCGTCTTCATCAAGTACACGAACATCAAGAGCCAATGCCTGAAGTTCCTTGATGAGAACCTTGAAGGACTCGGGAACACCTGGTTTAGGGATGTTGAGGCCTTTAACGATAGCCTCATAAGTCTTACGACGTCCTGTAAGGTCGTCAGACTTAACTGTAAGAATTTCCTGAAGAGTATAAGCAGCACCGTAAGCTTCAAGTGCCCAAACTTCCATTTCACCGAAACGCTGACCACCGA
>CALBQZ010000022.1 GCA_937899735.1 uncultured Clostridia bacterium
AAACAATTATTTAGATAACATTAATGATATTAGTGAAATTTTAAACTATGTAATAACTAATAATAATAGTTTAGTAATAATTGCAAATGATTATAGTGAATTATTTATTAATGAAGTACTGTCTTTGTATATTAATGAAAATATTAAAATATATTTACTAAAAATAATTAGTATTCCTATAAAATAAAAAAATCGTAAGTGTCTAAAATTACCTAAAAATGAAAATACAAGACCCGTGATTGATAAAAACAGAGTGAACTGGTCAGAGCCATAGCGACCAACCATAAATTGTTGTAGTTTAGTTGCAAATCGTTGCATTGCCATTCGCAAACGCTGTGAAAAATTCATTTTAATCTTCCTTAAATCTTTATTGCGATTATATTATACCACAATTATTTGGAAATGATTACCTATATTTTAACAAAGTGTAAAAAATGGTGGGAGCAATGCTCCCACCTTATATTGTGTTTTTATGCCTTTTTAATCTGGTTAAGCTTAGCATTTAACTCTAAAAGTTCTTCCTTATTCATTTTAAGGCCTGTCATACCGAGCATACCGATAAGACGAAGAACAGTGAAGCCACCCATCATCTGCATCATACCTTCGTTCATTTCGAAACCACCTTCGCCAGCACTCTGTTTTGCTGCTTCTGCGATTGGTCCCATAATCTGACCAAAGAGCATTTGTCCTTCTTTTACCATAAGCAATTCGCTCATTTTTGAGTTAAGTGAAAGATAGCCATCAACTTCTGTAACATCAAACCAGTTGAGAATTGCACCTTTTTCTTTGAGTCTGTAATCTTCATTGAATGTTTCGACTTTACGGATTACACTTTGGTCGCCGAATTCACCTGCTACTGCTTGAAGATGTGTAATGCTTGCTGTATTTGGTACATCAAAATAGAAGAAGTGATTATCGCTTGCCTGTTTACCAAGGCTCTTACCATTTGCGATAAGTTCAACCTCTGGAAGATTTGAATAAACAGTAACTTTTGTCAGGTCTTCTACACGGTCAATATAGCGCTTGCCACAGATGTGAACAAATGGGTCGTCAGAAAGCCATGCTTTATATGCATAGAAAGCATCCTTCTTATATTTACGGTCAAAAGTCATAAGACCTTTGTGGTTTTGTCCGTTTTCACCACCCTCTGCACGAGCATCAGCACCAAAGTCAAACATATTCCAAACATGAGTTGCCCACATATATTTTCTTGAGAACAACTGCTTGATGAGTTCTTCATGATAATATGCCTGATATTCTTCTGTATAGTCACCCTGTTGTGGATTTGATGTGTGCCAGTTAAGTGCTTCGCAACCATATTCACTCATACCAATAGGAATATTAGGGAATTTAGCGTGGAAGTTATCAAACCAAGGTCCATTCATACTTGTATCGCCACCATACCAACCGAAATAGTGGTTATGAGAAACAACATCAGGAATCTGAATATATGGGTCATCAAGACTGCACATTGAAACAACGGCAATAGTTGTAAGTCTTGTTTTGTCCATTTCGTGACAAAGGTCGTTAAGAATTTTATGGTTTTCAATAAGGTCATCATCAGAACCATTCATTGAAATTTCATTTGAAAGTCCCCATACAACGATTGATGGGTGGTTATAGTTCTGAACAATAAGCTCTTTCATCTGTGAAATTGTATTTTCACGACCTGTTGGCATATGCTTTGAGATATATGGAATTTCTGCCCAGATTACCATACCGTATTCGTCGCAAAGGTCATAGAAATACTGGTCGTGCTGATAGTGTGCAAGACGAATTGTGTTTGCACCCATTTCATAGATATATTCCATATCTTCTTTATGGTGTTCAGGTAAAAGTGCATTACCAAAGCCCCATCTGTCCTGATGACGAGAAACACCGCGAAGTGGATATTCTTCACCGTTGAGAATGAATCCACGTTCAGGGTCAATTTCAAATGTACGACAGCCAAAACGAGTTGAAACCTTGTCGATTACCTTATCGCCATCAAGAAGTTCAATTTCTGCTGTGTAGAGATAAGGATTCTTTCTACCATTCCAAAGAACAACATTTTTGATTTCGATTGTTTCAACCGCTTCGTCAGTTTTAAGTGTTGTTACAACATCGCCCAATTTATCTTTAATGATGTAGTTAATCATTTGACCTGGCTTTTTGTTTGTAACAAATGATTCAAATGTAACCTGTGCATCAGTGCCAACAACTTTTGGTGTGATTGCAATGCCACGACCACCATAATAGTCAAGCTCGAAATGACTTTCACTAACTGCAATAAGGTTTACATCTCTGTAAAGACCGCCATAGAATGTAAAGTCAGCCATCTGTGGATAAACTTTTTCATTTGCAGAGTTGTCAACAAGAATTCCAAGTCTTGTACCCTTTTTAAGTGCTTCTGTTATGTCAACTCTCCATGTAGAATAACCACCATCGTGAGAAGCAAGTTTTTCACCATTCATAAAAACAGTTGCTGATGAGTTTGCGCCATTGATTTCAAGATAATATTTATCTGCTGTTGGAATTTCTTCTCTGTCAAGGTCCTTTACATAGCAACAAGTGCCACGGAAATAGTCTGCACCGCCGTCCTGACCATCAATAGCATTCCATGAATGAGGAAGGTTAATATTTTCTGGAGCTGTGTCTGGTTTTGTAAAAAGCCAATCTTTATTGATATTAATGATTTGTCGCATTGGTTTCGCATCCCTTCAAGTTTTATAATTCTTTAAACCAAATTTATTATAACAATTATGCAAATTTCTTGTTATGATAATTTTTGGGTGTTGTTGCACTATATTTATATTTAATTTATAAATGTTATTGAAATTTTGATGAAATTGTACTATAATATGTTCTGTTAAAGAATTTATTTAGGCGTTTTTGTCTATTCAGGGGGATAAAACTTTGTTTTACGATTCAGAATTACATTTTTTACTGAGTGTTTTAAAAAAGTGCAGGGTACAGACACTTGTTATAAACGCAAAAGAAAATCCAGAAAGTAATCTTGATTTGGGTTTGAGAGCACTTTTGGAGATTGATAATCATTTTGAAAGACCATTAGTAGACGTTTTAGGTGAAATTTCTCGTAATACTATTCATTTGCTCACTGATGGTTATATGTGTAAATATATTTATTTACAGTTACCTGGTGATGATTTAGAAAATGTATTGGTAATAGGTCCATACCAGACTAAAGTGTTTAATCACGAAGAAATTCTTGAGTTAGCAGAGAAGAATATAGTTCCACCTTCAAAAATGCGTGATTTTGAAAGCTACTATAGTGGTTTACCTCTTATCGGTGATGAAGGTCAGTTGATTTCTTTAATTGATACCTTTGGTGAATTTATTTGGAATGGTAGTTCTAATTATCGTTTTGCAGAATATACATTAGAAACTAATTTTGAGAATGTGACAGCTACAGGGATAATCAACAAATCACTTTCGGAGCACGATAGCTTAACATGGAACAGCAAGCTTATCGAGGCAAGATATGCTTATGAAAATGAATTTTTGTTTGCAATTACGCAAGGTAATTACCCTAAAGCAAAGCATCTTATATCGCAATTTAATAGTATACAGATTGACCAGCGTAATGCTGACCCTATAAGAGATATGAAAAACTATTGTTTAGTTATAAACACATTGTTCAGAAAAGCTGTTGAGCGTGGTGGTGTTCATCCGATTCATATTGATAGTGTTTCCGGAGAGTTTGCAAAGAAGATTGAGCTTCGGACAAATGTAGAAGATATTTATAAATTGATGCTTGAAATGGTTAAGGTTTATTGCCAACTTGTCAATAAGTATTCAGTAAAAGATTATTCACCAACTGTTCAAAAGGTAGTTGTGATGATAGAGAGTAATCTTTCATCTGATTTGACTCTCAGCGAGCTTGCGTCAACTCTCAATATCAATGCGAGTTATCTGTCGACAGTTTTCAAGAAAGAGACTGGCAAAACAATTACAGCTTATGTTAATGAGAAAAGAATTGAATTAGCTCAGGAGTTATTAAAAACAACAAATTTACAAATTCAGACAATAGCTCAATATTGTGGTATTGTAGATGTCCATTATTTTACAAGGTTGTTTAAGAAAATAACAGGTGTTTCACCTAAACAATTCAGAGAAGAGAATAGTTAATTGTAAAAAGGCGCTGTGTTATAAACACAACGCCTTTATTTTATATACCTATACAATAATCATCTTTTGCTTCTGTTATTTTTACTTTTATAATTTCTCCAGAACGCTTAATGTTATCATAAATTCTTACAGGAGTATAGTTTTCTGTATAGCCTTCTGAATAAGCTTCTTTATCTGTTTCA
>CALBQZ010000023.1 GCA_937899735.1 uncultured Clostridia bacterium
TTACTCCTTATGCGAAGAAAAGTTCTGAAAGTGTCATTGGGTCAATGTATTTGCCATCTTTATAAACACGCATATTACCTGATGCGATTTCATCGATAAGCATTACATTACCATCCGGGTCATAACCAAACTCAAATTTGATGTCATAAAGAACAAGTCCTTTTTCTTTAAGGTCATCAGCAACAATCTGAGTAATTTTCTGTGTCATTTCCTTTATGTCATCATATTGCTTGTCTGTCATAACACCAAGAGCTACAAGAGCATCTTTAATTACAAGTGGGTCACCTTTTTCGTCGTTCTTGAATGTCATTTCAACATATGCAGGAAGGTCAGCACCTTCTTCAATGTAATCACCATAACGGCGGATAAAGCTACCAACAGCCTTATGACGGCAGATAACTTCAAGACCATGGCCGAAAACCTTTGCAGGAAGAACTTCCATTGTTGTGTCTTCAAGATTTGCACTAACATAGTGTGTTTTGATGCCAGCTGCATTCACTTTCTCGAAGAAATAAATTGACATACGAAGGTTAACATCACCAACACCATCAATTGTAAGGCCTACTGAATTTTCGCCTGGGTCAAAAACACCATCTCTACCTGTACAGTCATCTTTAAATTTAAGAAGACAGTTACCGTTTTCAAGTTTAAATACGTCCTTTGTTTTACCTGTGTAAATCTTTTCCATGGTTATAACTCCTTTATAAGAAAAATTGATTATGAATTTAATTTAGACATAACGTCTGCATCTTTTTTTAGAACAACTTCAGCTGCGTCTTTACGCATTTTATCGAGCTTATCTGCAAGCTCTTTATCTTCAACAGCAATAATCTGTGCAGCAAGCAATGCAGCATTTGCACCACCATTAATTGCAACTGTAGCAACGGGAATACCTGATGGCATCTGTACAGTTGAGAGAAGAGCATCCATACCATCAAGATATGATGATGCACAAGGAATACCGATAACAGGTAATGTTGTGTTTGCTGCAACTGCACCTGCGAGATGTGCAGCCATACCAGCAGCTGCAATCAATGCACCATAACCATTAGCTCTTGCATTAAGTGAAAGGTCACGAGCTTGTTCAGGTGTACGATGAGCAGAATAAATATTTACTGTGTATGGAATACCTAAATCATCCAAAACAGCAGTAGCTTTTTTAATAATAGGAAGGTCGCTATCGCTTCCCATGACAATTCCAACTTTTTTCATAATTACCTCCATAAAATCACAAAAGGACAGTCCTATCCTGATTAAATCAAGTAGAACTGCCCAGACGGTCGGCAAAATTTTATCTCACCGTGCTCCTCTGTGGTGCTCCACATAATTCCGTCAGTCACACGGGTGTGTTATTTGCATCAATATTATATACTTTTTGCAGAATTATGTCAATTAAATAACCCTTTAAATTCACTTTTCATATAACAAAAATAGTCCAATAAAAAGATACTTTTTTGTATATTTTTTATTCAGCCTGACTTTCACAGTAAAGGCATCTGTAAACTCTGTTTTCTTTATCTGTTAAAACAAAAATATTAGGTAATTCCTGCTCAACCGTTGTTATACATCTTGGATTTTTGCACTTAATAACATTTTCTATTTTCTCAGGAATATCAATATTCTGTCTTTTTGCAAGCTTGCCATCTTTAATTATGTTAACGGTTACTCCTGGGTCAATATAGCCCAAAGCGTCAAAGTTAATGTCAATAACCTTATCAACTTTAATAATATCTTTTTTGCCCATTTTAACACTATCGGCATTCTGAATAAGAGCAACCTGACAATCAAGATTATCAAGGCCAAGAAGATTATAAAGTATCATTCCGTTGCCTGCTGTAATGTGGTCAAGTACTATACCATCTTTAATTTGTCCGATAATCATATCACTTAACCTCCAATAACTTCATAATAAGAGCCATTCTAACAAATTTACCGTATCTTGCTTGTTTAAAGTAGCAAGCACGAGGGTCACTATCCACAGCGATAGAAATCTCATTAACTCTTGGAAGTGGATGCATAACTATCAAATCATCTTTTGCTGCTTCAAGTTTCTTAGGTGTTAAGATATAGCTATCCCTCAAGCGAATATAATCCTGTTCGTTGAAGAATCTTTCACCCTGAACACGAGTCATGTATAAAATATCCAATTCATTGATTACATCATCAAGAGATGTTGTTTCAACAT
Organism: uncultured Clostridia bacterium; assembly: GCA_937899735.1. GTDB lineage: Bacteria > Bacillota > Clostridia > Oscillospirales > Acutalibacteraceae > Fimenecus. The sequence goes on from CALBQZ010000023.1 coordinate 2,186, forward strand.
ATTCGAGATTCTTTGCTTCAAGTTCAGTTTGCTTAATATAATCAGGAATTTTCAATTCATCAGGTGAAATCAAAACAAATTTTACATTCTTATATCTTGACATTGCACTTATAAGTGAATGTACAGTTCTACCGAACTTAAGGTCGCCACAAAATCCGATTGTAAGATTATCAAAGCGTCCTTTTTCACGATTGATTGTAAGTAAATCAGTAAGGGTTTGAGTGGGGTGATTATGTCCACCATCACCTGCGTTAATAACAGGAATATCTGTATTCATTGATGCAACAAGTGGTGCACCCTCTTTAGGATGACGCATTGCAATAATATCAGCATATCCACTTACAATTTTTGTTGTATCAGCAACACTTTCACCTTTTGATGCAGATGAATTCTGAGAATCGGAAAATCCGATTACACTACCACCAAGATTCAACATTGCAGATTCAAAGCTAAGTCTTGTTCTTGTTGATGGTTCAAAGAAAAGTGTTGCAAGAATCTTGCCCCTACATTTTTCGCTATACTTAGCAGGATTATCAATTATATCATTGGCAACTTTCACGAGTTCATCAATCTCGTCAATAGAAAGCTCACGAATATCAATAAGACTTCTCATTATTAACTCCCTTATTATATTGCACCGTTAACTTCAAGGTACTTTTTAATTCTTTCAACATTTTCACGATTTGTTTCATCTTCTTCAAGATACTCGATGATATCATAAACATCCACAACAGAGTATACAGGGAAACCGAACTGTTCTTCAATTTCCTGCATAGCGCCTTTTTCTGTCTGACCTTTTTCCTTACGGTCAACCATAATAAATGTTGCAATAACCTTTGTACCTTCAAGGTGCTTGAGAATTTCCATTGATTCACGGATAGCCGTGCCTGCTGTGATTACGTCTTCAATAATAACGATTTCTTCGCCTGCTTCTGGAATATATCCAACGAATGTACCACCTTCACCATGGTCTTTTACTTCCTTACGGTTGAAGAAGAAAGGTACATTAAGACCGTTCTTAGAAAGAGCAACAGCTGCTGAAATTGAAAGGGAAATACCCTTGTAAGCTGGTCCGTAAAGTACAGCATTCTTGTTGCCGAGCTTATCAAAATAAGCCTTCGCATAGAATTCGCCCATTTTTGTAATCTGGTCGCCAGTCTTAATCATACCTGCATTAACAAAGTAAGGGATTTTACGGCCTGACTTTGCAGTAAAGTCGCCAAATTTCAAAACTCCTGCGTCCTGCAAGAATTCAATAAATTCTCTTTTGTAAGCTTCCATAATTCTATCTCCTATCTGAATCTATTATATAGTCTTTCTTAGTCGCAGAATTCTGCAACACAACGCTCATAAGCGGCAACAGGGTCAGCAGCAGCAGTGATAGGACGGCCGACAACAATGTAGTCTGAGCCGATTTCTTTAGCAGCTGCAGGAGTCATAATGCGTTTCTGGTCACCGATGTCACCATCAGCAAAACGCACACCCGGAGTGATTGTAAGGAATTCTCTACCGCAACGGTCGTGCACCTTACCTGCTTCAAGTGGTGAACAAACAATACCGTCAAGACCTGCATTCTTAGCAGTTTCAGCATAGTGCATAACAACTTCGTCAATAGGCTGTTTAATTAGGATATCACGTTCCATAGTTTCTTGGTCAGTAGATGTAAGCTGAGTAACTGCGATAAGAAGAGGACGTGTACCATCAGGACGAGTAAGTCCTTCGATAGCGCCTTGCATCATAGCAGTTGCACCTGCAGCATGAAGGTTAGTGATATCAATATCAAGGTTTGAAAGAACAGCCATAGCCTTTTTTACTGTGTTAGGAATATCGTGAAGTTTAAGGTCAAGGAAAATCTTATGACCTCTTGCTTTGATTTCCTTTACGATTGATGGGCCTTCAGCAAAGAAAAGCTCCATACCGATTTTAACAAATGGTTTGCGAGTGCATTCTGCGAATTTGTCGAGGAATGCAAATGTTGCTTCAGCAGAAGCAAAGTCACAAGCTACAATTACGTCTTTACCCATTATTTTACGCCTCCAATAATTTCATTAAGATTATTAATTCCATATTTTTCCATTTCCTTAGGAAGGTCGCGAATAATATCACGACATGCATAAGGATTTACAAGGTTAGCAGCACCAACTTCAACTGCAGTAGCACCTGCCAGCATCATTTCGATTACATCTTCTGCAGTGGAAACACCACCCATTCCAACTACTGGAATACTAACTGCGTTTGCTACCTGATATACCATTCTCACGGCTACAGGGAAGATAGCTGGGCCTGAGAAACCACCCATTTTGTTAGCGATGACAGGCTTACGAGTACGAAGATTTATACGCATACCGAGTAATGTATTGATAAGGCTGATACCATCAGCACCTGCTTCTTCACAAGCTTTAGCGATTGAAACAATATCCGTAACATTAGGGGAAAGCTTGATAATTACAGGCTTTGTAGTAACTGCTTTAACAGCTTTTGTAACCTCTGCAGCAGCTTCAGGCTGAGTGCCGAAACTCATACCACCACCATGGACATTAGGGCAGGAAACATTAACTTCAAGCCAACCTACCTGTTCTTCCTTGTCCAATTTTTCGCACGTGTAAGCATAGTCTTCAATTGAAAAGCCTGAAACGTTTGCCATAACAGGCTTGTTAAAGCAAGCTTTAAGTTTTGGCAATTCTTCAGAAATAACCTTTTCTACGCCTGGGTTCTGAAGTCCAACAGCATTAATTATACCGCTGTAACATTCTGCAATACGAGGAGTAGGATTACCAAACCGAGCGTCACGGGTTGTACCTTTGAAAGAGAATGTACCCAGTTCGTTTATATCATAAAGTTCTGCAAATTCGTAACCGAATCCGAAAGTGCCTGAAGCAGGAATTATAGGGTTAGAAAGTTCAATACCACAAAGACTAACATTTAAGCTTCCCATAAGATTTCCTCCTTCTTCATAACAGGACCTTCTTTACAGATGCGCTTATAACCAGTGAGAGTCTTGCATGAGCAACCCATACAAGCACCAAAGCCACAGCCCATACGTTCCTCAAAACTCATCTGACCTGAGGTTACAGATGTTTTATGAACAGCCTTGAGCATGGGTTCTGGACCACAAGTGTAGAAATAGGTATAATCCATATTTTCAAGAACAGTAGTAACAAAACCTTTAACACCATAACTGCCGTCAACTGTTGTTACAGTAACATCACAGCCAAGAGCTTTAAATTCGTCCTCGTAGAAGATTTCATTTACTGTGTTAAATCCAAGAATGACTTTAACTTCCTTACCCTGTTCTCTTAATTTCTTTGCAAGGTTGTACATAGGTGGTACGCCTACACCACCACCAAGAAGAACTGGCTTTTCGCCTGCCAAAGTAAGGTCATAACCATTACCAAGTCCAGTAAGAATGTCAAGTTTTGTACCAGCGACCATTGAAGCCATAGCCTCTGTGCCTTTACCAACTATCTTATAGACAAGTGTAAGCGTTTCATTGTCAAAGTCACAAACTGAGATAGGTCGGCGCAAGAACATCCCATCAAGTTGGATGTTTACAAACTGACCACAATTAGTGATATCAGAAGTATCACCAACAAGAATCATTTTATATACAGAATCCGTAAGCGCTTCATTACTACGGATTTCAAAAATACTCTGTTTCATAGTTTCTCCTTTACTTTTTAGTATTTAGGGGAACTGTGCATATTCGCTATAAGGGGAAGGTGTGTCCTTCCCCTTATGAATTATTTATTATGCATCAATTGTTGAAATTGTAAGTGTAGTCTCTTCAAGAACATCAAGGAGAGCATCTACAGTGTCAAGAGATGTGAACATTGTAACATTGTACTCTGTTGCAACCTGACGGAGCTGAGCACCATCATTTGTATTGTGTGAGCCTGGGTCTTTTGTGTTAATAAAGTAAGCAATATGACCCTGACGTAATGCATCCGGAATCTCGTCACTGCCTTCGCTGATTTTAGCAAGTGCATGAGTACGGATGCCATTATTTTTAAGGAATGCAGCAGTGCCTGAAGTAGCCTGAATGTTGAAACCAAGCTTGTAGAATCTTCTTATAAGAGGAAGAGCTTCCTCCTTATCCTTGTCTGCTATTGTGCAGAATACAGTACCATAGTTCTGAAGGTGCATACCTGAAGCCTGAAGTGCTTTATAAACTGCACGAGTTCTTGTACGGTCATAACCGATTGCTTCACCAGTAGATTTCATTTCAGGTGAAAGGTAAGCATCAAGCCCACGAATCTTATTGAATGAGAATACAGGAGCCTTAACATACCAACGTTCTTTTTCATCAGGATAAATGTCGAAGAATCCTTGTTCCTTGAGGCTCTTGCCAAGAATAACTTCAGTTGCAATATCAGCAAGTGAATAACCTGTAGCCTTTGAAAGGAAAGGAACTGTACGTGATGAACGTGGGTTAACTTCGATAATATAAACATCGTCGTGGTCGTCAACAATGAACTGGATATTGAAAAGACCTACAATGCCGATACCGAGACCAAGTTTCTTAGCATACTGAAGGATAATACCCTTAACCTTATTTGAAATTGAGAAAGGAGGATATACTGAAATTGAGTCACCTGAATGAACACCGGTACGTTCAACAAGTTCCATAATACCAGGAACGAAAACGTCTCTGCCGTCACATATAGCATCGATTTCAACTTCGCGACCTTGAATATATTTATCAACAAGAACAGGCTTATCTTCGTCGATTTCAACAGCTGTTCTGAGGTAGTGACGAAGCTGTTTTTCATTTGCAACAATCTGCATTGCACGTCCGCCAAGAACAAATGAAGGACGAACAAGAACCGGATATCCGATTTCAGCAGCTGCTGCGATACCATCTTCCATATTAGTTACTGCTTTACCTTTTGCACGAGGAATATCAAGTTCATTAAGAAGATTTTCAAATGCATTTCTATCTTCTGCACGGTCAATAGCAGCACAGTCTGTACCGATGATTTTAACGCCACGGTCATGAAGTGGCTGAGCAAGGTTAATAGCAGTCTGACCACCAAGTGAAGCGATAACGCCTTCAGGCTTTTCAAACTCTACGATATTCATAACATCTTCCGGAGTAAGAGGTTCAAAGTAAAGTTTGTCAGCAGTTGTATAGTCAGTTGAAACAGTTTCAGGGTTATTATTGATGATAATAGCCTCATAACCTGCATTTTTGATTGTCATAACAGCGTGAACTGTTGAGTAGTCAAATTCAACACCCTGACCGATACGGATAGGACCTGCACCAAGAACGATAATCTTCTTTTTATCAGTCAAGCGAGAAGTGTTTTCACCTGTGTATGAAGAGTAGAAGTAAGGAATGTATGCGTTTGTATGGCAAGTATCAACCATTTTGAATACAGGGAAAAGGTTGTTTTCCTTACGCATATTATATACATCCATCTCTTTGCAGTTCCAAAGACGAGCAATGTATTTATCACTGAAGCCCATCTTTTTAGCAGCAGTAAGAGTTTCAACATCTTTATTTGTACGAAGAATTTCTTCCATGTCAATAATATTTTTGAAAGCCTGAAGGAAGAAAGGAGTAATCATAGTGATTTCATGAATTCTTTCAACAGAAACACCATGATAGATAAGTTCAGCAATAGCAAAAATGTTGTCAGAACGGAATTCTTTGATGTAATCAAGAAGTTCTTCGACACTCATATTGTCAAATTTTGAAAGGTAAAGGTGATTAGCACCGATTTCAAGAGAACGGATTCCCTTAAGAATAGCTTCCTCAAGATTTGAACCGATACCCATGATTTCACCAGTAGCCTTCATCTGAGTTCCCAACTTGTTGGTTGCAGAAGCGAATTTATCAAATGGGAAGCGAGGTAATTTAGCGATAACATAGTCCAGTCTAGGTTCGAATGCTGCATTTGTGTTAGCAATCTGAATATCTTCAAGAGCCATGCCCACAGCAATCTTTGCAGTGACACGAGCAATAGGATAACCTGAAGCTTTTGATGCAAGTGCTGATGAACGGGAAACTCGTGGATTAACTTCGATGAGGTAGTATTCTGAGGTATAAGGATTAAGAGCAAACTGAACATTACATCCACCCTCAATCTGAAGCTCTTTGATGAGCTTGATAGCAGAATCATTGAGCATCTTTTCGTCTTCTTTGCTAAGTGTCATAATGGGTGCTACAACACAGGAATCACCAGTATGAACACCAACAGGGTCAATGTTTTCCATACCACAGATAGTGATTGCATGGTCGTTTGAGTCACGCATAACTTCAAACTCAATTTCCTTATAGCCCTTAACAGATTTTTCAATAAGAACCTGGTGAACAGGAGAAAGGTTAAATGCGTTAACACCAATTTCCATAAGCTCTTCATCGTTGTATGCAAAGCCACCGCCTGTACCGCCAAGAGTGAAAGCAGGACGAAGAACAACCGGATAACCGATACGATTTGCTGCTTCTTTTGCTTCTTCTAATGAGTAAGTAATCTCTGAAGGAATAACAGGTTCACCAATGGATTCGCAAAGTTCTTTGAACATTTCACGGTCTTCTGCACGTTCAATGGAAGCACTTGAAGTACCGAGAAGCTCAACACAGCACTCTTTGAGAATGCCTTTTTTCTCAAGCTGCATAGCAAGGTTAAGACCAGTCTGACCACCAATACCCGGAATAATAGCGTCAGGACGCTCGTGTCGGATAATCTTTGCCACATATTCGAGAGTCAATGGTTCCATATATACTTTATCAGCAATAATGGTGTCAGTCATGATAGTTGCAGGGTTAGAGTTGCAAAGAACAACTTCATAGCCTTCCTCTTTAAGTGCAAGACAAGCCTGAGTGCCTGCATAGTCGAATTCGGCAGCCTGGCCAATAACGATAGGGCCTGAGCCGATAATAAGAATCTTTTTGATATCTGTTCTTTTAGCCATTGGTTATTTCCTCCTGAAATTCTTATAGTCTATATTTAAATCAATTTGATGTATTTACCTTTTGTAAACAATTTTTCCGTCACATACTGTAGCAAGGCATCTACCATTAACTTTCCATCCCTCGAATGGAGTTGCTTTACCGAGTGAAACAAATTCTGCAGGGTTCACAGTGTACTCTTCTTCGAGGTCCCAGATAGAGTAGTCACAACCAAGCGGAATGCTGAAACGTTGTCTTGGATTGATGACCATAAGTTCTACAAGACGGTTCATGGTAATAATACCAGTTTTTACAAGGTAAGTGTACATAATTGGGAATGCAGTTTCTATCCCAACTACACCGAAAGCGCTTTTTTCAAGACCTCTTGATTTTTCTTCAGCAGAGTGAGGCGCATGGTCGGTAGCAATCATATCAATAGTACCGTCAACGATACCCTTAACAAGAGCATCACGGTCTTCTTTACTTCTCAAAGGTGGATTCATTTTGAACCTGCCATCTTCCTGAAGCATTGAATCATCCATTACAAGGTAGTGTGGTCCTGTTTCACAGGTTATATCCACACCTTCTGCCTTTGCCTTGCGGATAATATCCACACTTTCTTTTGTGGATATGTGGCAAACATGGTATTTAGCACCAATCTCTTTTACAAGTTCAATATCTCTTGCAATCTGCATCCATTCGCTTTCGGAACAGATTCCGCGATGTCCGTGTTCAGCGGCATAAGCACCATCATGAATATATCCATCACGAAGAAGTTCATTAACTTCGCAGTGAGCAACAATTGGTTTGTTCAATGCTTTTGCTTTTTCCATAGCTTTTCGCATCATTTCATCGGACTGAACACCTCTGCCGTCATCGGAAAAACCGACAACATCCGGTGCCATACCATCTAAATCAGCAAGCTGTTCACCTTTCTGCCCAACCGTGATAGAACCGTAAGGATATACATGTATGCAAGCAGAGTCTTCAATTATATCCCTCTGTATTTTAAGATGTTCTATGCTGTCAGGTACAGGGTTTAAGTTGGGCATAGTACATACAGCAGTGTAGCCACCTCGTGCCGATGCCAAACTTCCTGAAGCTATCGTTTCTTTATAAAAAAAACCTGGCTCCCTGAAATGCACATGCACATCACAGAAACCAGGAAAAACTACACAACGTGAAAAATCAATAGCAGAAAAATCAAAATTAGAAATAGAAACACCAATATCATCAACAAAACCATGACAAGCAGATGAAATAAAATCGAAAATTTCGGCACCTATTCCATTACCGTTTAAAATTTCTTTTCTCATAACCTCTGATTCGCACAAGTTTGTTGAATTGTTAATTGACATTTTCTCACCTACAAACTACTTTTACATCCATAAAATAATACCATAATCAGACATATTATGTCAATAGATTCAAGGCATATAAAACATAAAAAAAGTGGAGTATTTCTACCCCACTTTTTGTTGACTTTAATAATTTTCTGCTTTAACCATAAAATATGCTTTTGGATGAGCGCAAACTGGGCAAAGTTCAGGTGCTTCTTTACCAAAATGAACGTGACCACAGTTAGAACATATCCACATCATATCACCGTCACGAGAGAACACAAGACCACCCTCGATATTAGCGAGAAGCTTCTTATATCTTTCTTCATGTTCTTTTTCGATTTTAGCAACCATTTCAAAAAGTGCTGCTATATCATTGAAGCCTTCTTCTTTTGCAACAACAGCAAATTCAGCGTACATTTCTGTCCACTCATAATTCTCACCTGCTGCAGCATCTTTAAGATTTTCGATAGTTGAAGGTACTCCACCATCGTGAAGAAGTTTAAACCAGATTTTTGCATGTTCTTTTTCATTGTTTGCTGTTTCTTCAAAAATCTGAGCTATCTGCACATATCCGTCTTTTTTAGCTTTTGATGCATAATATGTGTATTTGTTTCTTGCCTGTGACTCACCTGCAAAAGCAGTCATGAGATTAGCTTCTGTTTTTGAACCTTTAAGTTCCAT
>CALBQZ010000024.1 GCA_937899735.1 uncultured Clostridia bacterium
TTGTCATAAAGTTTCTGGTTAAGACCATAATAAAGTCTTTCTCTCTCCATATTCCAATAAAATTCACGGAAAAGCCAGGAAATCACGGTTGAAAGGACTAAAATAAGACCGATTACAGCAACAGCGTAGAAAATTCTTTCAAGATTCGTACCTTCCGTAACAACATCAATAATGTACTTAACACCGATAACTCGAATTAAGTTGTTGGGGAGAATCATTAAAAGTCCCCACATAAATTCACCTAAAACCAAAAGGGGAGAAACGCTGAAAAGCAGTTTTATAAAGAAGAAAATGTTGGATGGCATTGAGTGGAGTGTCTTTTCTTTTTCTTTCTTTTTAAACATTCTCAGTCACCTCACTTTCACCCTTGTAACTTGATGCTTGTAAGGTAAACATTTTGTTATACTCTCCGTCTTGTGCCATCAATTCCTGATGACTACCTGATTCAAGAATAGTACCGCTTCCGAGAACGATAATTCTGTCGGAAAGCACCGCACTTGAAAGTCTGTGAGAGATGTAAATAACGGTTTTATCCTTTGTTACGTCAATTAAATTTTCATACATTTTGTATTCAGCAATAGGGTCGAGGGCTGAACTTGGTTCGTCAAGAATTGCAATCTGGAAATCTCTTGCAAAAAGTCGTGCGGCAGAAACTTTTTGATTTTCGCCACCTGAAAGACCTGCACCGTCAATCTCAAATTCTCTTGTAAGCACCGTATCAGCACCTTTGGGCAGACTTTGAATCTTTTTCCATACACCACTGCGACGAAGAGCTTCTTCGGCAATTTTCTTTTCTTCATCATTACATTCGTGGCACATAATATTTTCATTAACAGAAACAGCAAAGTTCTTGTAATCTTGAAAAACGGTTGCAAATGCATTGCGAAGTGAGTTTACATTGTATTCTTTTAGGCTGATTCCGTTATAAAGGATTTCACCCTCATCGGGGTCGTAAAATCTTAAAAGGAGTTTAACAAGTGTTGATTTACCAGCACCGTTAACACCAACAATAGCAATGGTTTCCCCTTTGTTAATCTTGAAAGAAACATTTTTGAGAATAGTTTTGTTTGTATCAGGATAACCAAAAGTTACATTTCTGAATTCAAGACTTTGGAACTCTTCGGTATCCTTGCCACCGTCAGTGATTTTTGGCTCATAGTCAAAGAAATCTCTTAAATTCTGGAAGAAAAGAGCCATCTGACTCATTTCATCAAAAGCTTCTGCGATACTGAGTGTTGAATCACGAACAGAGTTAATAGATGATAATACAACGGAGAAATTGGAGATTGTAAGAGCTTTTGTGAAAATAAATTGATACCCGGCAAAGGCGTAAGTACCGATGATGGGTATGAAATCACTCAGAAGTGAGCTCAACATACTGTAAAGGAAAAGTTTAACACCATATTTTTTGAGAATAACAACGTTAGCATCAATAGCAGCCTTAAATCTTTTGATGAGGACTGCAAAAATATTAGATGTTCTCATATCCTTTGAATACTCTTTTAAAAACATTGTACGCTGAATATATGCTTTAATACGATTGTTTGTTGTCATTTCAAGGTCACGCTTATAAACTGCCTTGCTCTTTAAAATCTCGACAGCAAAAACCAAGGTAACAGGTAAAAGGAACAACAAATACATCGGATTTATAACTGTTACAGTTGTGATAACACATACAAGTGCAATAACGCCACCCACTACTGCAGCGACGTCCCAGCAAATCAGGTCATAATAACTTGATGAAAGCACGAGGGTTGCTCGTTGATATTTGTCGTAAAACTCTGGATTTTCATAACAACTTACATCAAGTTGGGTTGCCTTTTCGAATATTTTATTGTTGACTTCTTTTAGTACAACCTTTGCAGAAATAAGTCTTGTCTTTTCGGCAAAAGCTGAGATTACGTTAACGGTTAAATATGTGCTGAAGAAAAGCAGAAGATAGGTGAAATATGTTTTGAAGTCAGCTTTTCCATCAATTATGCTCAAAAGAACTTTCAAGAACAGAATATTCTGGACATACATTGATAAAACCTTGTTTGATATTTCTGTGACGAAGTAGCCGATTAAGAGCTTTTTGTCTGCTTCCCAAACAAGTTTAAGGGCAAATATAACATTCTTGAAAACCGGAACTTTCACCGGTTCATGAAGCTTAATCCATCTCATTGTCATCCCTCGCTTTCGTAGATTAATATTGGTTTAGATTATAATACTATGCAAAAAAGAATGTCAAGGAAATTAAGGGTTTTGGGCATAAAAAAATCGCCCCATCGGGACGTAATAAACACATTATCAAAAAAGTGATTATAAAAATGAAATAACCCTCAGAGCCGATGTTTCTTTACACATCTTTCACTGGCTCGGAGGGTTATTTCTGTTCACTCTTGATATCTAACATCTTTCTATCTACCTCTCATTCTACAGATTTTTTGTCTTCCGTTTCTTGTTTTCAACTCCGTCACACTCTTTACAGTCATCAATCATTCTCGAAAAGCGAGACTCTTTAATGTAGCAGAACCTATTTTACAAATTTCAGAAGACCTTTTCGGTAGGCTCTTTTTAAAAATAAACTTTAGTTTGCAAACACTTAATCTATATCAAAAATTAGTTTACGTTTCCTTTTATAGAACTCGTATTGTTGTTACGTCTGTGCTGTTTGCTACACTATCTTACTTCTTAAAACTAAGTTTTACTTTTTTTAAGAACCTTGGATTTTTACCTGTACATTGGTATCACCATTTCCTTTCTGTGTCTATAATATAACACAGAAAAAAGCATATTTCAATATGTAATTTTGTACAAAGTTAATATATTTTTATTATTTATTTCGCAGATTTTGTATATTATGCTCATAAAAATTTTGAAAAATTATTGACATTTCATTTTATTTTTGATATTATTAATATGTTGGGTGTTTGAAAACACCCATATTTTTTGTCGAAAAAAGGGAAGCGATATGCTTCCCTTAATTTATTGTTTAATTTTCTTTTTCTTATTATATGTAATGAAATATGCAATCGTCTGTGCAACGAAAGTTATAGCCCAGGAAATTGTGTATGAAAGGTATAAACACTCAAGGGTGTGGAACTCCGGAATCTGGAATATTGTATAAATCCATGCAATTCTGAAACCACAAACACCAACAACGGAAATAACCATTGGTGCAAAAGAAACACCCATGCCACGAAGTGCACCACCGGAAACGTCCATAAGACCTAAAAGACAATATGGAAGGAATAAACAACTCATTCTCAACATACCCCAACGAATTGCCTCGTCCGAATCTGTAATATATATTGATAAAAGTTTTGGACCAAGAAAATACAAACAAAGGGAAAGTGTGATACCGATGACAAGCACACAAACAAGGCATAGAATAAAAACTTTTTTAGCACGTTTGTATTTGTTTGCACCGATATTTTGTCCGGTAAAGTTAAGTGCAGACTGATGGAAAGCGTTAAGAACGATATACATAAAGCCTTCAATGTTAAGTGCTGCTGCATTACCTGACATAACTGTCGGACCGAAGGAATTGATTGAAGATTGAATAATTACGTTTGAAAAAGAGAAAAGGGAACCCTGAATTCCTGCCGGTAAACCAATCTTAATAATTTGCAAAAGCTCGTCTTTGTGAAATCTGAGTTGTGAAAAATGCAACTGGCATGCATCACTTCTCTTGACAAGGGCAATCACTACAAGAGTTGCAGAAACACCCTGCGAAATTGTTGTTGCCAATGCAACACCTGCCACATTAAGGTCAAATGCAGTTACAAAAATTACATTCAGCACAACGTTTATAACACCTGCAACAGTCAAAAAAACAAGAGGAGATTTTGTATCACCTGCTGCACGGAGAACGGCTGAACAGAAGTTGTAAATCATCATAAAGATAATTCCTGCAAAGTATATTTTCATATAAATTGCAGAAAGAGGAAGCACATCATCGGGAGTGCCCATCCAATGCAAAAAAGTTTCAGAAAATGCTATGCCGATTACAGTAAGCACAACACCGCCAACAAGAGCTGTAGGGATAGCAGTGTGAACAGCACGATGAACTTTCTTATTGTCATTTGCACCCAGACCCTGTGCAACGGTAACGCCAGTACCGACGGACAAACCTACAAAGAGATTTACGATAAGATTTGTAATTGCACCTGTAGCACCAACAGCAGCAACGGAGATACTTCCACAAAAACGACCGACAATAATTAAGTCGGCAGCATTAAAAAGGAGCTGCAAAACACCTGTAAGTATTATAGGAATAGTATAAGAAATTATGTTCTTGAATAAAGAACCATTAACCATATCAATATTTCGTCTGCTCATAGTTTCACCTGATTGATAAAGATATCCCGACAACGAAAAGCTGTCGGGATTAATGCTTGTGGTCGAGATGACAAGATTCGAACTTGCGACATCCACGTCCCGAACGTGGCGCGCTACCACCTGCGCTACATCTCGATAAATATTTTCGACGGTAAATATTATAGTATTTTTAAATTGATAAATCAAGAACATTTTACATAACAAAAAGGGACTCTGTTGAAGTGAAGGGCCCCTTTTTGTTTTAGAATTATTAATATTTCTTTGAGAGAAGTTTTTCAGCTTCTTCTTTTGTGATTTTGCCAACATTGCAGTCTGCCATAACCTGTACATCCTTGTCGTTGAGTTTGTAGAAACTCCAGATAACCAAGGCAATAACAAGACCGATGATAGGTACAACATTGTATGTGAACCAAAGACCATCCATTGCTTCAGCTGTCTGCTGAGCTCTTGCATTGATTGCTTCGAGTGCTTCAAAGCTGTCAACACCATCAAATGTCTTGAATCCGAACCAGCCAAGAAGAGCCAGTCCCATTGAGCCTGAGATAGCAGCTGCAAGTTTAACAGCAAATGTCTGAATAGCAAATGTAATACCCTTTGCTTCTGTTCCTGTTGTGTATTGACCGTACTCTGCACAGTCAGGTGTAAATGTAAATGAAAGAACACCGATAATACCAAGAGGAATTGAACGAAGCATGTATGTAATGATAAAGAGTACAAAACTACTTCTTGTAGGGATGATGAGTAATGAAAGAAGAATGGTTGCAACAGCACTGATTTTGAAGAGTTTTGTCTTATCCATTTTTCTGATAATTTTAGGTACGAGGAGTGCCATAATAAGTTGAGGTAATGCTGCAACTGTACCTGTAATAAGAGAAGCAAGAGAGTTCTCATAGATGTAATAAGCTGTAATCATATGAAGTGCGTTGTAAGTCTGAGCACCTGAATAGAAGATATAGCCTATATAGTAAATGAGAAGATACTTGTTGCTGATAACATACTTGAGCATTCTTCTTACTGTGAACTGCTCCTCGTCAGTAGTCTTGTTTCTTTCCTGACAGTGCTTGCAGATAGGGAACATAGTTAATGCAGCTACGAGTGCAACAACAATAGAAACCGGACCATAACCAAGGCCGATAAATTCACTGATAAGAACACTTACAAGAACAGTAGTGAGGGCTGTACCGATACCACCAGTAATACCTTTAAGAGAAAGGATTGTGTTTCTTTCTTCAACATTGCTTGTCATTGCAGTAATGATACCGAATGCAGGTACATCGCAAAGAGTGTATGCAGTATCCCAAATTATATATGCCAACGCAAACCAGATAAGCTTAACTGTTTCACTTGCTGCAGTAGGAATAATGAAGACTGCAATAGTTGAAGCAGGAGTAAGTGCGCAAGCAATTTTCAACCAAGGGATGTATTTCTGATTGCTCTTAAATTTGATTTTGTCGAAAATAACACCGAAGATAGCATCGTTAACAGCGTCCCATACTTTTACTATCAACATAACCACTGCTGACTTTACAGGGTTAACGCCGATGAGAAGAAGGAATGTAGTAAGATAACTAGCTAACATGCTATAAATCATGTTCTGTCCGAAGAAATATGTGTAATAACTTTTTCTTTCGGGTTTTGTTGTTTGCCACAGAGGATTCTGAGGCTTAGTTTGTTTGTTGCTCATAAAAATTCTCCTTTTCCATATTTCGTAAAACAGTATAACACAAATGAAATAAGATTTCAACAAAAAAGACAGTCTTAAGACTGCCTTTTAGTGATTGTTCAGTTTATTGTTATTTTACCTGTAGTGTTTCCTGCAGCATCAACAGTTTCAATGGTGTATGTACTATCCATATTTCCTGCTTCATCAACAAAATAGTTTTCTTCACTTCCATAGTATTTATCGATTCTCGCAAGGAATTTTCCATCCTTTTCAAGTCGGTAATAAGCAATACCAAAGTTGTCAACAGCCTCATCCCATGAAATCTCAACACCGTTTTCACTCTGTACTTTCTTTGCATTTGTTGGAACTTCTGGCACTTTACTTTCAAGCACATAGCCATTTTGGATATAATCATAATAAGTATTGATAAATGCAGGATTTACAAGTGAAGGACTGTAATAGTGGTTGTATGAGAAAGTAATAATGTTTTCTGCATACTTTGAAGCAATTTCCATCTGGTACACAAAGTGGTCAAGTGTTGCAGTCACATTGGAAGTATGCTCTGTAATTTTTGGAGAAAGAACCCCGCCGAGAGTTTCACTTGTGATTGCACCGTCAAAGTTTTCACAGTTAGCCCAAAGCTTTACATCAGCCTTGCAGGTATCTATTGCTGCTTTATACATCTTCCAGGTCATTTCAAGGTTCTTTTCTCTTACCCATTTTGCACCAACAGCATCCTGAGGAGCAAAAATGTCACCATCACGGAAATTAACCTTGTTGAAGAATTTTACATAACTACTAAGGGTAGCAACAGGACCGGTTGAAAGATATTCTGAATAGAAAGGACTTATAAGAAGTGGCTTTGATGCATCCACTTCGTTAATTCTGTCGATTACGTGGTTTATACCATCTACAATTCCGTTAAAAGTGAGTTGGCAAAGCAATCCGTTGCTGATTTCAGGGGTGAAATACCAACCATAAAGAACGTCTTTATACTTTTCACCGTACTTATTATAGATGTCCTCTATCATATCACCGGCAACCTGACAAACGTCCAGGTATTGTGCACTACCCGCTTCATTCCAGAAATCATCAAACATTGAAAGTCCGACAAATACCTTGATTCCTGAATCCTGGCAATGCTTCAACGCAGGTTCAAGACAATCACCACCAAAGGTTGCATCTTTAAGCGCATCAACATCGGTGTCGTAATAAACATTCCAATGACCTCCGTTGCTTGCATATCCTTTATCTGCAAGACATTGGAGAATAAGGTATTCTATTCCTGCTTTTTCCATGTTTTCTACTTCTTCTGCCCATCTTTCATCATCCCATGCACAGGTCATCCAGGACTGAATGAAAGTTCCTGTGAATTCAGGGTTGCACTTCTGCTCTTCAGGTGGAGTTACCAAAGGTAGCATTGACATAACAAAAGCCATTATTGCAGAAATCATTTTGATAAATGGAAACATAATTAAAATTCCTCCGTTTGTTGTTTTGTGGTGGAGCATAGGGGACTTGAACCCCTGACCCCCACACTGCCAGTGTGATGCGCTCCCAACTGCGCTAATGCCCCAAGTCAAAGATATTTTATCATAAGAATCTAACCATTTCAATTCCTTTATTTTGTTGCTTATTCCCAATATTCAATGCTGTATTTTGTTGTATGTGCCTAATTTGGCTTCAACTTATGGAAAAAAGTATTTTTTGTGGTATAATTAGAAAACAAATTGATTCTCATAAGGTGATTTTTTTGGATTTTTTAACTAATGAGTATAAATTCCCATCCGTTTCAGGGCTTTGTGATATAGTTGCACATAGCGCTGCGCCAGTTGATTTCAGCTCAATAAAAGGTGTTGTTCAGATTTCTCACGGAATGGCAGAATATTCAAACCGATACTCAAAATTTATAATTGCACTCTGTAATGCAGGTTATGCTGTTTTTATAAATGACCATGTGGGTCACGGACTTTCAGTTGACAGCAAAGAAATGCTTGGTTTTTTCGGTGAGGAAAAAGGGGAGGAGACTTTTATTGACGACCTTAAAACTTTAACCGATATGGCGAAGGCTGAATACCCAGGTTTGCCGGTTTTTATGCTTGGTCATGGTATGGGAAGTCTTATTGCGAGAAAATACACTGCAAAATACGGATATCTTCTTGATGGGGTAATTTACACCGGCACAAGTGGTGAAAATCCTGCACTTGGTGTTGGAATTTTACTTGCAAACGCACTGATTAAGCAAAATGGTCCGAAGCATCGCTCCGATGTTCTGGACACTATTGCTTTCGGTACATATAATCGTAAGACAGAAAAACGTACAGACCGTGACTGGTCAACAAGGGATAAAGAAGAAGTAGATAAGATTCTTTCCGATGAGCTTTGTGGATATACATATACCGTCAGTGGTATGAAAGTGCTTTTCACAACTCTTAAGCAGGTTACAAGTAAGCGTTGGTATAATACAATTCCGCTGAGCATGCCGATTTTATTGGCATCAGGGGACAAAGACCCTGTAGGAGATTACTCCAAGGGAGTAAAAGAAGTTTACAGAGTGCTTAAAAAGACAGGACATAAAAATGTCACAATGAAGATTTATGAGGGTGCACGACACGAGATTCTTAACGAAATAAATCGTGACGAGGTTTATTCCGATATTATTTCCTGGCTTGATACAGAAACTGAAAAACATCAGCAGGAAGCAATCAAAAATATTGTTGTTGAGTCCATAGACGATATTCAGCTATTAGAAAATTCAGAAGAATAGAAGAAAAACCGTAGGGAATCCTACGGTTTATTTTTTAGATGTTTTTCAATCTTTCATATTCCTCATCGGTGATTTCAACTACACCACCGTGCTTGAAGCCATAAGGGAAAGAAACTAACTCAGGGCAGCGTGTAACATTCATATCACCTGGTTTTGATGAGATAAAAGGCACATATCCCATTTTCTCTTTTTCACAACCGAAGAAGTCAAAAAGAACACACCATCTTCCATCGGGAAGAGTATAACTTGTTCCTGCTTCATATGCCCACGCCTTATCAACTTCGTTTGTCATATACTCTTCAAACTTTTCGTCGTGTTTATATGGACCATAGAGATTATCGGATGTAGCGTGCATATTCATTGACGGATTGTGTGCGTTCTTATAGAACATATGATAAATACCGTCGATTTTGCGAATATGTGTATCAAGGATTTCATTGTCTTTTGTGAAAAATAGCCTTGGCTCTGAAAAAGTTTCAAACTCCTTTGTTGTGGAGCAGTAGATTGACATGTGCTTGTAATCGTCTTCGGCAACAGTTGAACCCCAGTGAATAAGATATTCGTCATTGATTTCATCATAGAAAATCTCAGGAGCCCACATGCAACCAAAATCGTCACGACCGAAATATACGAGTTTTTCTTCACTGAAATTCACAAGGTCATCTGTTTTCCACATACGAAGACATTTGCTGCCTGTACGGTTTATATTTGACCAGTCAAGTTGCCAGTTTTCATCATAACGATTAGCAACACATAAGTCGGTTGTAAGGACTACAAAGCCACCCGTTTTAAGTCGGATAATTTCAATATCACGACAACCTTTTTCGCCTAATTCTGCTGTGAGAATGGGATTCCCATTGTTTACTTGTTCCCAGTTAAGACCATCACGGCTGATGCCGAAATATACCTGTTCCCCGTCGGGTGTGTATTTTTCTTTAAAATGTGTGAATAAATATGCCATATTATATCTCCAACGTTGCAAGGCCACCCTCGGACGTTTCACGATATGCTGCGTGAATGTCCATACCGGTCTTTTTCATAGTTGTAATAACATTATCAAGTGAAATTTTTCTGGTTTCACTTAAGAAACTTGCAAGGTTAACTGCGTTAATTGCTCTCATTGCTGCAACAGCATTTCTTTCAATGCAAGGAATTTGCACAAGGCCACATATTGGGTCGCAAGTAAGTCCTAAATGGTGTTCGATTGCAATCTCAGCTGCATACTCAATCTTTCCTCTCTTAAGACCAAAAAGTTCACCTAACGCAGCCGATGCCATAGCACAAGCAGTGCCGATTTCTGCCTGACAACCACATTCTGCACCTGAGATGGATGCATTTGTTTTAATAAGATTACCAATAAGTCCACCTGTTGCAAGTGCTTGTAAAATCTGACGGTCAGTAAAGTTGTGTTTTAACTGCATATAATAAAGTACAGCAGGAACAACACCTGATGCACCACAGGTTGGCGCAGTTACAATTCTGCCACCGGATGCATTCTGTTCACTTACAGCAAAGGCATAAGAGCAAACTTCTCGATTTTCTCGGGTTTCGGCACTTTCACCGATATGTTCCATATTATAAAGATATTTTGCTTTTTTCTGCACATCAAGACCACCGGGGAGAATACCCTCGTCTTCAATACCTTTTTCAACAGCTGATTTCATTGTTCTCCACACTTCTGCAAGATAATCCCAGATGTATTCACCTTCGACTTCATCAACATATTGCCAGAGCCTGTATTTTTTCTCCTTACAGTATGCTTTAATGTCTTTAAATGTGCTTAAATTATAAACAATAGGTTCTTTCGCTGATGAACTGCCTTCAAATTCGATTCTACCGCCACCAACGCTGAAAACACGAATAAAGTCAACTTGTTCACCATTTTTGTATGCAAATAAATCCATTGTGTTAGGATGTTCAATGTCTGTTTTGAGATAGTCGAATTCAACCTTGCAAGGAACAGGTGCCAATGTGTTTTCTATAACGGAATCAGTACAGTGACCTTTACCTGTTTTTGCAAGAGAACCATATAGAATCGCTTTGAATTCATCCGCATTAGTATTTTTTTCTTTAAAGAGGACACAAGCCTTTTCAGGACCCATTGTGTGTGAACTTGATGGACCTCTGCCGATTCTGTAAAGCTGATTTAAAGACTCCATTCCATTAAGAGCCTCTCTTTCAGCTTTTGGCTGTTCAGCTTCGAAGAAAACATCCATTGAAACCTCAAAAAGTTTTGCCATTTTGTAGAATTCTTCGGCAGAAGGTACAGTTTCACCATTTTCCCAAAGAATTACAGTCTGGGTGTCAGTATTAACACGGTCAGCAAGACCTGACTGTGACATTCCACTCTTTTCACGGAGTTCAGTTATCTTTTTTGAATAAATATCCTTTATCATACTTTCACCTTCACTACAACTTTTCGACAAGTTTTTGGTTTGCTAACAGAGACACCAGGGCAATGCAAATCATTTGGATAAAGCACCATAAAACTACCACTAAAAAGTGTCAATGGCTCTGTTTTGCATTCATAAAACCATACATCATTTTCAGGTTTTGCCTCGGTTTCAGTCTTTTCACAGGAAATAGGTGCAACTCCTATGATTTCTTCACCATCCACCATAAATTGGATGTCGATATATTTCTTATGTGCTTCAGAAATTGTCTTGTCCGGGTCGGTTTCATAAGCTTGTACCATATAGAAAACATTATCTCCGTCAAGTTCGTATCTGCCTAATTCCATTTGAGAAAAATCGGTTTTTGCAAGGAACTCAAGGGCGATATAAACTCTGCCAAGACCCTCATAGTTTTTTATGTTTTCAAGAGTATCAAAAATCATAATTGTCACCTTTTTCAGAAATTGATTTTACAGAGTCATTATATCATTACAACGCTGTATTTTCAAGGGGAATAGGGCAAAAAGAAACCCCTATTTCCATAGGGGTTAAAGCACTTTATTAGCTATATTTTTTTGTGATTTCCTGCATCTGGGTCCACTTGCGTTCCATATCTTTAACAAGCTCGAACTGTGTACGGCAACGGTCGAGGTTGTGCTCAGGATAATTTACGTGGAAATAAACGTCACCATTGAGATAGTCAGTAAGGAATCGGATTCCACATTCGTAAGTCATCATTTTTGCACCCATAGGAAGCAATTCCTTCTCAAGGGCTGTCAAGGCGTCCTTTGCACTGCCAAGATAACCCTTAACATAAGCTTCATAAAGTGAAAGGCTAAGGCTTACCTTTGAAAGGTCTTTTTCATCCTCGGCTGCAGTGTTAGCACCAAAACGGATACTGTCACCAAAATCGTAAAGTGAAAGACCTGGCATAACAGTATCAAGGTCGATGATGCAGATGCCCTTGTTGGTAATATTATCAAAAAGAATGTTGTTGAGTTTTGTATCATTATGAGTAACTCTCAAAGGAAGCTTACCTTCGTCGATTAAATCAACAAGAACATGAGTTTCTTCTTCATGACTTAATGCAAACTCAACTTCATCCTTTACAGTATTAAGTCTGCCTGAACGATTTTCCTCAATAGCCTTTTTGAGATTTTCGAAACGAGAAGCTGTGTTGTGGAATTTCTCAATTGTTTCAAAAAGAGTTGAGCCATCAAAGTCAGAGAGGATTTTCTGAAATTCACCAAAAGCAACACCCGCATTACTGAAAACCTGTTCGTCATCAATGGAGTTACAGGTGTAAACATCGTCTATGTATTTATAAACTCTCCAACATTGATTCTTTTCGTCAATATAGAAGTATTTGCCATCTTTACAAGGAAGAAAATTGAGTGTTCCGCGGTCAGCCCAAGGAATTTTCATTTCTTCGTTCTTTTTACGGATATGGCTTGTAACTGCAACAATGTTATCCATAAGGCCCTGAGGATTTTTGAAAGCTTCAGTATTAACCATCTGGAGAACATATTTTGCCACCTTACCATTTTCTTCAAAAATTAAAGTAAAGGTACTGTTTACATGTCCGTTATTGATTTTTTCATATCCTGTAAATGTTCCATCAAGTGAAAACATACTACAGATTTTTTCTAAGTCAAAAGGAAAATTTGACAAAAGAAACACCCCATTATAACAAAAATAATGCTGACTTTTTGTCAGCACAGGGAAATAACCACACTAATTATACTACTTTTGTCAAATTAAGTCAATATGCACTTTAGAATAAGAAGATGGCTGTATTTTATTGAAAAAGACTCTTTACATAAAGGTTATTTTAATGTAAAATATACTAAATATGGTAAACGGAAAATAGTGTTTACCGTGGAGGTGTTTTATTATGGAACCAAAGTATAAAAGAGTGCTTTTAAAAGTCAGTGGTGAAGTTCTTGCCGGGGACAAGAAACACGGCTTTGATTTTGACACAGTAAACAGCGTTTGTTCTGCAGTAAAGGAAATGGCAGATATGGGTGCAGAAATTGCTATCGTTGTTGGTGGCGGTAACTTCTGGAGAGGACGTAGCAGCGGTGATATGGACAGAACAAGAGCTGACCATATCGGTATGCTTGCAACTGTAATGAATTCATTGGCACTTGCTGATTCACTTGAACAGTTAGGTGTTATTGTAAGAGTTCAGACTGCCATTGAAATGAATAAAATTGCTGAGCCATATATCAGCCATCGTGCAAAGCGTCACCTTGAAAAGGGCAGAGTTGTTATCTTCGGTTGTGGAACTGGTAATCCATTCTTCTCAACTGATACAGCGGCGGCTCTTCGTGCAGCAGAAATCGATGCTGACATTATCTTCAAGGCAACAAACGTTGACGGTGTTTACGATAAAGACCCTAATCGTTTTGATGATGCAATCAAGTACGATGTAATCACACATCAGGATATTCTGAGCAAAGGCCTTGCAGTTATGGATAGTACAGCTGCTTCTCTTTGCCGTGATAATAAAATTCCACTTCTTGTTTTCAATCTTCAGCAGCCTGAAAATATGATTAAGGCTCTTAAGGGTGAAACAGTTGGTACACTAGTTGTAGACGAAAAATAATCTTTAAGGAGAGTTACTATGAATACAGTTTTTGACACAATGAAAGAAAAAATGAACAAGACTATTATGGCTCTTGAAAAAGAGTTTGCCGGTATGAGAGCAGGTCGTGCTACTCCTGCAGTTCTTGATAGAATTTCAGTTGATTATTACGGTGTTCCAACACCAATTCAGCAAATGGCTGCTGTTTCAGTAAGTGAAGGACGTAATCTTATTATTCAGCCTTGGGACGTTTCAACAATCAACCCAATTTCAAAGGCTATTCAGGCTTCTGACCTTGGTATTACTCCAATGAATGATGGCAAGGTTATCCGTCTTACATTCCCACCTCTTACAGAGGAACGCAGAAAGATGCTTTGCAAGGATGTAAGCAAAACTGCTGAAGAATCAAAGGTTGCAATCCGTTCAATCCGCCGTGATGCAATTGATAAGATTAAAGCAATGAAGAAAAACAGCGAAATTACTGAAGATGACCAGAAGAATGCTGAAACAAAAATTCAGAAAATTACTGATGAGTTTATAAAAGAAATCGACGGTATCGCTGATAAGAAAGAAAAAGAAATTATGGAGATATAAACAAATCAAAGGGCGGTGTAATACCGCCTTGATTTGCTTATTTTTGAAATTATGGATAAGAAAAATATTCCACAATTCTCTGTTTTACCAAAGCATATCGGTATAATTATGGACGGTAATGGCAGATGGGCAAAGCAGAGAAATTTACCAAGATATAAAGGCCATATTGAGGGTGCAAAAACATTCCGTAGAATCGGTGAGTTTGCAGCTGATGTTGGTGTTAAATGCCTTACTTTTTATGCTTTTTCAACCGAAAACTGGAAAAGACCTCAGGAAGAAGTTGACGCTATTATGCAACTCTTCCGTGAATATCTTATTGAAGCAGACGAAAGAACTGAAGAGAATAAGGAAAAAGGCATAACCTTAAGATTTATTGGTGACCGAACAGGAATTCCTGAGGATATTCAGGCTTTAATGGAGCATATTGAAAATGTAAGTAAATATGAAACCAAAGTTGTCTTGAATCTTGCGGTGAATTACGGTGGTCGCCACGAAATTACACAGGGTGTACAAGCTATTGCGGTAAAAGTAGCAAGTGGTGAGATTTCTCCTAGTGACATAACAGAAGAAATGATTTCACAAAGCCTTTATACAAAAAATATTCCTGACCCTGATTTAATTATCAGACCAAGCGGTGAATACAGATTGTCCAATTTCTTAACATGGCAGTCAGCATATTCAGAGTTCTGGTTTTCAAATGTATTGTGGCCGGATTTCACAGAGGAACACCTTTGTGAAGCATTGAGGGAATTTGAAAAACGCAACAGAAGATTTGGTGGAGTTTGAGGAAATATCAAATCAAATTGAAAGAGGATACTTTATGGCAAAAAGAATAGTATTTGGCCTTTTATGGACAGCAATAGGAATTTCAGCTCTTGTGTTTATGCACACGTGGTTTTTCCTTGCTTTTGCAATGTTCTTGTGTTTTATGGCTACCTACGAACTCAATCGTTCAATAGGTCTTAAAAACAAACCAATAATGATTTTGAGTCTTGTTGTTTCGGCTGTTTTCCCACTTTACTATGAGTATGGGAATTTGCTGGGACAAATTGAAGTGCTTAATTTGAAAGCAGAATATCTTATAACGGCATATGTTTTAATGCTCTGCTTCTTGATGCTTCATAATCACGAAAACACAAAATTCTCCGATGTCTCCTTTGTGGTTATGTCATCACTCTTCGTGCCATTCTCATTTACAAGACTTATGTATTTCAGAGATATTGCGTTGCACCATCCAAGTAAGGGATATACAAATGCACACGGAATATTCTTGATTCTCTTCATCCTTTTCTCTGCTTGTATGACAGATACTTTCGCATACTTTGTGGGTAGTTTCCTTGGAAAACATAAGCTATGTCCGAAAATCAGTCCTAAAAAGACTGTTGAAGGTGCTATCGGTGGTGTGCTTGGTTGTGTCATTGCAAATGTAGTTCTTTATGCAGTTTATGATAATTTTATTTTTGCGACACCAATACACAACTATATTCCGATTGTTATTGCATCTGTCATAACTTCCATTGTGGGTATGTGTGGCGACCTTACAGCATCACTTATTAAACGCAATTATGGAATAAAGGATTTTGGAAATCTTATCCCC
>CALBQZ010000025.1 GCA_937899735.1 uncultured Clostridia bacterium
GGAATATGGAGAGAGAAAGACTTTATTATGGTCTTAACCAGAAACTTTATGACAAGGCACGAAGTCTTGACCTTGAATCCTACGACAATCCAGAGTTCTATAACAATTTTATTCTCACTATCGAGTCCTCATCAGGTAATATCCAGAACCTTTTAGGCCTTGTGAGAATGTATGTGGGACATATTATTTCACTTGTGACCGTTTCGTCAGTATTATTGACCATTGACCCTTGGTGCCTCGTGATTATTCTTACAGTTATATGCGTTTTCCTACCAATCAGCAAAAAAGTTGGTACTCTTATGATGGAAAGACGCATTGACAACGCAAAATACCACAGACGTGCCGACTATTTCCAGCGTATTTTCTATTTGCAGGACTACGCGAAAGAAGTACGAATGAATAACATTTCACCTTTACTTATGGACAGATACAATGATGCTGCGGATGATGTTATCAACAATCAGAAAAAATATTGGAACAAGATTTCTGCACTTAACTGTACACAAAAAGTTGGTGTTCAGGGTCTTGGCTTTATGTTCATCCTTCCCCTTTACCTTGGCTACTGTGTACTCATAAAAGGTGACCTTTCTGCAGGTGATTTTGTCGCAACATTCAACGGTGCACATGCAGTTGCAATGTCTTTCCAATTCCTTACAATCTGGGCATTGGCAAGATTCTCTGAGCAGGCAAAAATGATTGATAAATACCGTGAATTCTTGGGTGCTGACTTCAAAATCAAAAATGGTGGTAAAGAAGTCAGGAAAACCGAACCGAAAGAAATTCAGATTAAAAACCTTTCATTCACTTACCCCAACAACGACAAGCCAACACTTCAGGATATCAATCTTACTATTAAGCCTTATGAGAAAATCGCTCTCGTTGGTTACAATGGTGCAGGAAAGACCACTCTCACAAACTTGTTGCTAAGACTTTATGATGCAACCGAGGGCGAAATTTTAATTGATGGTGAAAACATAAAGAGCGCTACTGCCGACTCCCATCGTGACAGATTTGCAGCGGTTTTCCAGGATTTCCAGATTTTCTCATGCAGTCTTGGTGAAAATGTTGCTCTCGACATTGACCCTGATGAAGAAAGAGTTTGGGAAGCACTTAAACACAGTGGTTTTAACAAAGAACTAAAAAATGGAATAAACACCGAACTTTTAAGAGAGTTTGACGACGAGGGTGTTATGTTCTCAGGTGGTGAAGCACAGAAAACTGCAATAGCTAGAGCATTTTATAAGGACTGCCCTTATGTCATTCTTGACGAGCCATCTGCTAACCTTGACCCTGTTGCCGAATACAATCTTAATCAGGCAATGATTGAGGCTGCTAACAAGAAAACAGTTATATTTATCTCTCACCGACTTTCAACCACTGTTAATGCCGACAGAATTTATGTTATGGAAAACGGACGAATTATTGAAAGTGGTAGTCATCAGGAATTGATGGACTTAAACGGTACTTACGCCTATATGTTTAATCTTCAAGCAGAGAAATATAAAACAGAATAAAAAAACTCGGTAGCAATACCGGGTTTTTATTTTGCTCTTTGCATTGTTTTCCTTTTTATGATACAATAAACAAAACAAAAGCAAAGGAGATTTATTTATGATTCCAATTATCCGTTATATCACTGCCTTTGTTATGGTGGCATTTAACCTTTTCAACTTCCTTTTTAATGATTATGCTTACCCTGCATTATCAAAAAAAGATGCATATCTCTTTGTGTATTTCACAGGAAATTCTGTTGAAGAACAAAGAATCAATATGGCAATCAGTTCTGATGGTTACCGTTTCCAGGCACTTAATGATAACAAACCAATTATCGACCAGAAACTTGGTACAGGTTGTTGCCGTGACCCTTATATTCTCAAGGGTCAGGACGGTTGCTATTACATCGTTGCAACAGACATGGATGCAAACCTTGGTTGGACATCCAACCATGCTCTTGTAACATGGAAATCCGAGGACCTTATTAACTGGACTGACGAAACAGTTATTGATATTCGTGACCTTGGTGGAGAATTTGCAAATACAACTCGTGCTTGGGCCCCTCAGGCAATCTGGGACCCTGAAGTTGAAATGTATATGGTTTACTGGGCACATTCTACTACTGAAAACGATATTGCAGGTCACTACTACGCATACACAAAGGATTTCAAAACATTTGAAACTGAACCAAAACCACTTTACGGTCGTTGGGAAGAAGGAATTCAGTGTATCGACGCTGACATTGTATATAACGAGGACAATGGATATTACTATCTCTACTTCAAATACGACGAAACACAGAAAATTGCTTATGTAAGGTCAAAAAATCTTACCGGTCCTTACGACACAGAAGAGCCTGTAGTTGTTTCTCTTGGATATTTCGGTGTTGAGGGTAGTACAATGTACAACATCAACGGAACTGATAAATGGGTTATGATTATGGACGAATATGGCACAGGTCATTTCTATACACAGCAGACAAACGACTTTGAAAACTTTAAACGAGTTAACCGTGATATTACTGCTATGGACCACTTAAAGCCACGTCACGGCTCAGTTGTTACAATCTC
Organism: uncultured Clostridia bacterium; assembly: GCA_937899735.1. Lineage (GTDB taxonomy): Bacteria > Bacillota > Clostridia > Oscillospirales > Acutalibacteraceae > Fimenecus. The sequence continues at coordinate 2,565 of CALBQZ010000025.1, forward strand.
ATTAAAGGAATACAAAGCACTCAAAAAAGAATTTGGTGTTCAGAAAATTCCTGACAACCCAACAATTAAATAAGCATCGAAAAAGCCACTCGTTACGAGTGGCTTCTTTTTATTTAAAGTATGCTAAAATTTCTTCCTTTGTACCAACGATTTTTCCTTGTGCGTAGGTATCTCTTCCTCCACCTTTACCGTTAAAGGCTTTGTTAAGATTTTGCACTAACTCACGGACATTGTTCCCTTTACTGGAAACAACATAGATATAATTATCAGCATCTGTATTGGAGAACAAGTAGCAATATTCAAATTCCTCGATAAGTGCATTTGAGCAATTTCTCAATTCGTCATAAGAAACACCATCAATGAAAACACAAACGGTATTTCCGTTAATGTGCTTTTCCATTTTAAGGGTTGCAAGTTCGGACAAGAGTTTCTTGTTCTCTGCTCTTGCACTACCAAGTTCACCTTGAATTCTCTCAACTGACTCTGCAATTTCAAATCGTTTTGCAGAAAGCATATTCATAACTGCTTTATTTGTGGAATGAAGATTACTGTAATCATTAAATGCCAAAAGTCCACAGAGCATTTCGATTCTTGTGCCTTTTTTATATGGAATGTAGCCGATAATTTTTATAATTCCGATTTCGCCTGTTCTTGCAACATGGGGTGCACAACAAGCACAAAGGTCATAGTCTTCAATTTCAATAAGACGAACACCCTCTGTAATATCAAGCTTGCTACGATAATCGTAATTATCTAATTCATTAGCAGTTGGATAAATAGCTTTTATACTCTTGTTTTCGTAAATTGCCTTATTGGATTTGAGCTCAACTTTCTTGATATCTTCGTCACTTAAAGGACCATCAACATCAAGAGTCACGAGAGTATCATTCATATGAAATCCCACATTGTTGTAACCGAAAAGGCTATGGATGATACCTGACACAATATGTTCACCCGTGTGATTCTGCATTCTTGAAAAGCGAGTTCCCCAATCAAGTGTACAAGTCACTTCTTCATTTTCATTAAATGCTTTGTTGACTTTGTGATAAATTACGTCATTTTTAATCTGCACATCAAGGACATCTGCATCTGCAATTTTACCTTTGTCAGCATCTTGTCCACCACCTTCAGGAAAGAAAGCGGTTTGGTTTAATACAACAAAATATGCACCGTCTTTTTCTTCGCAAGAAAGAACAGTTGCAGAAAATTCCTTTATATATGAATCATTTTCGTATAGTTTAATTGTGGTCATAAAAACACCTCATTTGTATGGTAAACATATTTTATCAAAAAAGCAGGTTAGTAGCAAGTGTAAAGGCACAAAAAATACTGCGAGCCGACTGACACGCAGTATTGTGGAAAAATAAACTATTTTATGCTTTGTTAGCTGAACCGAAGAGTTCGATTTTTTCTCTAACTGTAGCCTTGATTGCTTCACAGCCAGGAGCTAAAAGCTTTCTTGGGTCAAAGCCCTTGCCCTGAAGGTCCTTGCCTTCTTCAATATACTTTCTTGTTGCTTCCTGGAATGCAAGCTGGCATTCTGTATTAACATTGATTTTTGAAACACCAAGAGAAATAGCTTTCTGAATCATGTCAGCTGGAATACCTGTACCACCATGAAGAACAAGTGGCATTGTACCTGTCTTTTCCTGAACTGCTGCAAGTGTTTCAAATGAGAGACCTGCCCAGTTTTCTGGGTATTTACCGTGAATATTACCGATACCTGCTGCCAGCATTGTAACACCAAGGTCAGCAATCATCTTGCATTCGTTAGGGTCAGCACATTCGCCTGCACCAACAACACCGTCTTCTTCGCCACCGATTGAACCAACTTCAGCTTCAATTGAAAGACCTTTTTCTTCACAAATTGCAACTAATTCTTTTGTCTTTTCGATGTTTTCGTCGATTGGATAGTGAGAACCGTCGAACATGATTGAGCTAAATCCTGCTACGATACAAGCTTTTGCACCTTCGTATGAACCGTGGTCAAGGTGAAGAGCAACAGGAACTGTAATGTTAAGTTCTTCAAGCATACCTTCAACCATACCTACAACTGTTTTGTAGCCACACATATATTTGCCTGCACCCTCAGATACACCGAGAATAACAGGAGAATTCATTTCCTGTGCTGTGAGAAGAATTGACTTTGTCCATTCAAGGTTATTGATATTGAACTGACCAACTGCATAATGACCAGCCTTTGCTTTTGTAAGCATTTCTTTTGCGTTTACTAATGGCATAATTTAATACACTCCTATAAAATTTTATCGCAAATATTATATATCACCTACTCTTAAATGTCAACAAATTAACAAAATTAACCATACAGAATAGTATGGATATGAGGTGATAAAGGTGGAAAAGTATTTTTCAAATATTATTTGCAGTTCTGGTTACTGTTCTACATACAACACTATCTACAAAAAAGACCCTGATGCAAAAGTGTATATAGTCCGTGATGGGAGCGACTACGAACGTGCTGTTTTTTTCAAAAAGCTCGTAGAGAATCTGCGTGGTTATAACATAACCCTTTTCAACCCATTTTATGACGAATCAACCGACGGAATTTACATTAAAAACCTTAATGCATATATTCTTTCCGTTAGTGATTACAACAATATTTCACCCATTCTTCCTGAAACATGGGAAAAGACCATAAGCATAACCGAAAGCAAAACTTATCCGAAAGACTTACTTCGTGAAATACTCCTTGGCAAGGCTACCGAGAATAATCACTATAAAAATGCTTGTAAAGTACTAAGTCAGGCATCTCTTATAAAAGAGAGAATTCACAATGAACTATCGCCATTTCTCAATGAAGACAAGATTATAAACTATATACATCGATTTTGCCTGAGACACATAAAAAGAAATGGAAAAGGAGAAATCGGCAAAATCCGTTTTCTTTCTTCTCCTACTCCATTAGGATTTCACACCCAATACGACACAATTTTTGAAATGGCAGAAAACTTTGTGAACATTACTGACGAAACAGGTTTTGCGGGTGCAATAATTCTAGGGGTTATAAAAAGTTATGCTTTAAAAGAAAAAATTGAGATGATTGCATCCCCTTCTTATTTTGGTAAAGACTTTTATCAGTTCTTGTTATTTCCTACAAACAAACTTTCTCTTTGCATCTCCGATACCAGCCACCCACTACCATTCAATGCACAAAATGAGATAACCATTTCACGATTCTTCACAGATAGTTCTGTTTTAACAAATCGAAAAATAAAAGCTCTACTATCTGTTGAGAATTCGCTACTAGATAAAGCAATTCTATCCATTTACCAAGGCAGGGACGAAAGATTTAATTATAACAACCTGATAACAGGGTTTTCGAATTTTGAAAAGGCTAAGGAATGTGCAGATGAAATTGCAAAGAGATTGTTAAATTAAAAAGGGTGAGGTCGCTGACCTCACCCTTTTATTGTATTGAGCTTACCATTGATGGATTTCCTGTGGGTTCTCAAATACTTCGTCCATTCTCTTCATAAATGGAATAACATCATTAAATGCACCAATTCTATGATCGAAAGTAAGAGTTACAGGAAGCATCTTTCTTGTCTTAAGGTCGATTTCGCCTTTTTCGTTTCTGTATGCGAAATCTTTTTCAATGAAACCACCAACACCCATCATAAACACCTGAGGATAAAGAAGTGGTGATGTTGTTTCAAATCCACGAAGTCCTTCGTAAAGTCCTGCCCAGTTTGAAAAACATACTGTGCCTTCGTTAAGATGATAGTATTTAAGGCCTTTTTCACCGTCAGTGGCATTTTTCTTGAAGAAACCACCGAGAGTACCAATTTTGTGCTTGCCTACAATACCTGCCACACTCTGCGCTATAGTCTTTTTGATTTGACCCTTAAGCAAGAATCCTGCAGTACGCTGAATAACAAGGTCAAAAAGAACGCCATCGATATCAGTATTCTTCATCTTATATGTCATTTCATCAATTTCCTGCTGAAGGCTCTGAAGACTTCTTTCTTCACAATTACAAATCTTAACAGGGAAAGTGTCCCCACTGTCAAGCATAACAGGCATTGAAACATCAATGTGCTTCTTGATAGTAAGAGTTCCACAGCAACGAAGATGGTCAAAATCAATATGAGCGTTAAGTCTTGGTGCTGCTTTCAAGCCCTCAACCATCGCTTTCATAATAATTGTATTAAAAGAAAGCTTGTATCCACAAGTTTCCTTTAACTTTTTGTACTCTTCCCACATATCGGTTACATCAATTTCATAGCAATATCCTGCCTGAGGCTGATTTCTCTGATTTTCTGTTAGAACGTAGCCATTCATTCTTCTTTTAATATTGTTAAAATATTCGATTTTATCTCCTGGTTCAGGTTTATTTAAAGCTGCATCCAAAAATTTTCTTTCACCCATTTTCATCATCCTTAAAATTAACTTATTCCAATAAATTATACCAAACTAGACATTCATTGTCAATGAAAGCATTTTTGAATAAATTGTAAATTTTCGGCAAGGATATTATCAGAAAGAAAGGATTGATTTTATGGCTGAAAGATTGGGAAAATACACCATTTTACTACCCTCAAAACCGTCTATTATTGGATTTGCTTCCGTAGTGGGGAAAGCAGAGGGTGAAGGACCACTATCCAAAGAATTTGATAAAGTCTATGATAACGACACTATTGACGGATGCCCTACATGGGAAAAAAGCGAAAGTGCTTTGCATAAAGAGGCTGTTTCACGTGCTATTGCAAAAGCGGATTTATCACCAAAAGACATTGATTTAATAATGGCAGGTGATTTGCTAAATCAATGTATCGGCACATCCTTTGGCATACGAGAATTACAAATTCCCTTTTTAGGACTTTATGGTGCTTGCTCCACAATGGCACTCTCAATGGCACTTGCGTCTGCATTGGTTGATTCACAGATTGTAACCAATGCTGTCGCATCTACATCTTCCCATTTTGCATCAGCTGAAAGACAATTCCGACTGCCTCTTGAATATGGTGGTCAGCGTCCTCCGTCAGCACAAAGAACAGCAACCGCATCAGGTGCATCTGTCATTTCAACTCATACGGGAAACACACCTCACATTGAAGCAGTAATCTTTGGAAAAATCATGGACTTTGGTATTAAAGATGCCAATAACATGGGTGCTGCCATGGCCCCGGCTGTTGCTATAATAGGACCATAAAAGTGGTGAAAAAGTGTTAAAATTGTTGTTTAAAATGTTTGTTTACAAGTATGTTTGTATGTTTACAAATGGCTCTGTTAAGCCATTTGTAAACATTTTGTTAAAGCTATTGACAAATATTTTTCTTGAGTTATCATATAAGCACAGGAGTAACAATTTAATATTTTATGCCGCTTTGGTCCGCGAAACAAAAACGATGATAATGCCGCCGTACTCTTCGAATTTTTTTGCATGGTAAAAAAGGTATGAACAATGTTTTTAGTCTTACGGAACTGCAAACTCGGTTAACCGATTTGCAAAATTCAAATATTCGGGATTGCGATAAAGCATCGCTTAAAAATCTTGAAGATTTGGATTTAGTTAGTTATGCCTTTCCGGGCAAAATTGACAGGTACCTTTACGATGTGGTGAATCCATATCTGTTCAAGGTCGACGATGTAACGGTTAAAATGGAATTCAACTGTAATGGGCAAAAGTTTTCTGATACTTTGTCTAATATTATTCAGTTCCATTAACTGTTACCAACAAGGCGGTATAGTAATCTTTTCAGCTTGCCGCCTTCATATTACATATATGGAGGCTTTTTTCATGCATAAAAAATATGACAAATACTTGGACAACCCTGACAAGAAGGTTGAATCAATCAAGGTGGCATTGTATCTTCGATTATCCCGTGATGATGGTGACAAAAGCGAAAGCAACTCAATCACAAACCAACGCAACATTTTAACATCTTATGTTGAGCAGATTCCTGAATTCAAAATTCATGATATTTATACTGATGATGGTTTTTCAGGTACAAACTTTAATCGTCCTGATTTTACGCGAATGATGGATGACATTTACGAAGGTAAAATCAACTGTGTAATCGTTAAAGACCTTTCTCGTCTTGGACGAAACTACAGCGAAACTGCACGATATATTGATGAGATTTTCCCAAGGCTTAACATCCGATTTATCGCTCTCAACAACAGTATTGACACAGCATCAAGCACAATGAATGCTGCAACACAATGTATTTCAGTTGGTGTTACAAATGTCATCAACGAAAGTCTTGCTGCAACAACATCTGTCAATGTTCGTGCTACGCTCAACCACAACAGACAACAAGGTAAATTTATCGGCAGTTTCGCTTGTTATGGGTATAAAAAAAGTGATGATGACCATCACAAGCTTGTTATTGACCCTGAAACAGCACCTATTGTCCGTGATATCTACAATCGTTTCATTTCGGGTGAAAGTGTTTTATCAATTACAAGACACTTAAATGCTTTAGGTATTCCTAATCCATCTGCATACAAATCAATGAACAACCCAACCTACAAACCACAAAGCGATTCATCCTTGTGGGTTGATTCTACTGTGCGAAGAATCCTCTCAAATGAAATGTATCTTGGCAATATGGTACAAGGTAAAAACGAAAAAATCAGCTACAAAATCAAGCAAAATCGCAGTATTGATAAAGATAATTGGATAATTGTTGAGAACACACATCAGCCAATTATCGACCGTGATACCTTTGAGAAAGCTCAATCACTTTTTAACAGAAACATGAGAATTTCACCTAAAACGGACACTGTGGATTTGTTTTCAGGATTTATGCGTTGTTCCAACTGCAACTTTACTCTTGGAAGAAAAACAAATACTCACTCTTATGGAGTATACGAGTATTACAGATGTGTTACAAGAACAAAAAAAGGTAAAGATGCCTGTGAGAATGGTCACACAATTCGTATCGATAAGCTTGAAAAAGCAGTGCTCAAATCATTGCAATTTATGATAAAAACTGCTGTTGATATGGATGAAATAATCAAGAGTTCAAACCAAACTGGCAAAATCCGTACGGACGAAACTCTGCTTGAGAGAAAACTGCAAAAAGACTCTGTACAACTTGAAAAATACAAATCTGCAATGATTGACCTTTACCCTGATTACAAATGTGGAATTCTTTCACAAGATGAGTATTTACTTTTAAAAGCGAATATCTCAGAGAAAATCACATCACTGCAAAAAGAGATTACAAAAACACAAGAGCAAATTAAAAAGTGTCACAATGGTACAGTTGAAGAAAATGATTTCATCGCAAGCTTCAAAAAATACGGCACCATCGAAAAACTCACACGACCAATGCTGGTTGAACTTCTCGATTGCATCCTGGTCCATAAAGGTGGGGATATCACAATCCGTTGGAAATTCCGTGATGCTTACCAAGATGCCCTCACCTATCTCGCTGAACTCCAAAACCAAAAAACAGCATAAAAGTCCATACACTTTTAATTCTAAACCTGAAAAAACATATTAAAATACCAAGTTTTATCGGTATAGAAGTAAAAACTATTGACTTTTAGTAACTTTTTCGATATAAATCCAACAATATAACAATTAATATAATAAAACACTTTAGAGCACTAAGAATAATGAGCGTGTAAACGCGCTTAGCTAAAATTAATGATTTACAATGGTAAGTCACTCTACATTTTGTGGAGTGGCTTTTTATATTTTAAAGGAGGAAAAAATCATGTTAGAGCAAAACCAAATTAACCAAATAGAAACTATAGATACAATAACCAAGCACCCTGCAAGATTAAGAAGCAAGGAATTTCTTGTTCGCTTTACCCAAGAAGAATTTGACGAACTAAACTATTACATAAAAAAATCACATAAATCCCGTGCTGAGTTTATGCTTGATTTAATTAGGTCAGATAAAATTGTTATTATAGAAGATTTAACCAAAACATGGGTTGAATTACAAAAGCAAGGCAACAATATAAATCAAATCGCAAAAGCAATACATACACTTAACATTCAGATTAAAGAAAACAATATTGACGAAGAAGAGCTTAAAGAATATATGAAATCCCTTCCTGGAAAAGTAACATTAATGCGAACTGAATATACATATTTAAGTAATCAGGTTAGAAAAATCATTGAAAGGAGTAATGGAAATGCCAATACTAATTGATAAAGGTTATAAATCCACACCTATTAGTAACATCGAATACATAACACGTCCTGACAAAATCACCGACGACAATGGTAAAAAATGGGTTGAGACATTTAATATGTCTTCGACTATCAACTCATCAGCAAAAGATATATATGATGAATTTAATCTCATTAACAAACTCTACAACAAAAACAAAGGTTATAATGAAAACAAATATTATCACATCATAATTAATTTCAGGAAAAATGATAATGTTACTCAAGAAATGGCAATGAATATCGGTAGAAAATATATACATCTTGTTTATCCCGGTCATCAAGTTGTAATGAGTGTACACTGTGATACAGACGGAATACATTTCCATGCTTGTGTTAATTCGGTTTGCATGGAAGATGGCCACAAGGAGAACCGATGGTTGAAAGAATTAGCCGAAAGGAAAGACCTTGTCAACAAAATTGCTTTTGAAATGTATAATATTGAACCATTTGATTGGCGTAAAGCAAGAGATGAAAAACTAGAAAGGATTAAAAACGATATATGTGAAAATGATGTTCAATATTCAGACGAAGAACGATACTTTCGAAATCGATTAACTAATCAACAAGAAACTCTCGCATACTCTTTCAAGTCAAAATTAAGGCTAGCAATTTCCATTGCGGCAGCACACACAAGCACAAGGGAAGATTTTGAGAAATATCTTGATTTGATATACGGCATAAAAATGAACAGAAATACCGAAAAAACTATATCTTTTCAAATTGAGCATGAAGGTGAACTAAAAACAGTACGAGGTAGCACTCTCGGTAAAAATTATACGGCTCAATATATTGATTCGATACTTACCAGAAACCTAAAGAAAGGCAAAAAAGCAAAAGACGAATCATATGTTCCATTGTTTGAAATGCTGTGCGACATACATTTAGAAAAACAACATCAAAACATGAAACATATTTCTCTTTATGATGAAAATGGTTATGAACGAACTACAATTGAATTGGTATTCATCTTGGCTAAAACCATACTTGAAAAGCAACGTTCTATACCAACTCTCCAAAAACTATCCTTTAGGGATGCAAACGGAAACACAATTTATGTAACAACCGAATGGAAGATACAGAATCTTTATGACTCGATAGTATTTTGCCGAGACAACAATATTCAAAACTATAACCATCTGAACAAAGAATATGAGAAAACACAAAAAGAGATTGCTACTCTTCGTCATAGAGAATCATCGTTAAAAGGTTCAATTAAGAAGATGCAACCAATCAAGGAACTCATCGACAAAAAATATGCTCTTACGATGCAGGAAAATGCTTCACCTGAAAATCTCAAACCTATGGTGGCAGAATTACATAAAAACAATCTTCACGACGATAACGACATTGAAGCTTTTCTCAACCGATATCAGAACATCAAAGTGAAATTAGACAGCATTTCACAAAACATATCTACTCAATGGTCAAGAAAACGAAAGTTAGAAAAAGCAATTTACAATTTTAACCTTGCTCAAACTGAAATGTATTGCTATGACCTCGATAATAGTAAACATAATCAACTAACTGACGAAAATATAACCACTAAACAAGCCGGAGAAGAAATAAGCGATAATACATCACCTATTAATATAGAAGACAATTTCAAGGCAAATATAACTGAAGAAGATGAACATCTACCTAATATAGATTCAATCATCGACAAAGCCAGCAAAAGGAATAATCATCAATTTAATAAACCTTCAAAACATAAAGAAAAAGATGCTATTGATATTTAAATAATCTTTAACATTTTACTTTTGTTTTAAAAATATATAACCGTTTATCACAGATGAATATACTATAAAAGGCCGAGCAATTATGCTCGGTCTTTTTCTGTTCTATCAATATTATTCGCAGTAGTTATACTAAGATTATCCACATAATTGTGGCTATCCATCAGTTATAAATAATTATTTTTTTGCCAATGGCACCCTGAAACCGCATCGGTTTCCTAAGCACATTTTGTGTGCGTGAAGTTGGGTCAAGGGATGGATATCCATTGCAAGAGTCGGGTGTGGATAGCCACAGCCACTCCTTGCCATAATACCTACTTTAAAACAATCTTTTATGAAACTAAATCATAGAAAACATTGCCGACGCCCTTCTCACAATATGCCAATTTTCTCCTACAAACTGTTCATTATATTCAACAAACTCTGGTAACTATCAACATCATGATATTTTACTTTACTTGTTGAGATTTCATTAAACAGCTTCTTTGCACAAGAAATTTTTGCTTGTTCAATTGGACGAAGGTTCAAGCTTTCCATTGTACCCTTTGTTTCAGCAACAAAGTAAATATGTTTAACTGAACCTTCGTTAAATGCAATAGCCCAGTCAGGTGAATAATTACCAACAGGTGTAGGAATGTGGAATCCTCTTGGGAGTTTTGCATATACACAAACCTCGTCTGCTGCATCTAAATCTTCTGCAAATCTTCTTTCGATGCTCTTTTCAGCAGAACCATCGGTAAATACAAAATCCTGAATTGCTTTTTGTGCTTTGAAAGCCTTATCAAAACTTTGGCTACTCTTTTCTGCAGTAAAGATATCATTGTCATATGTACCACTCGTCTGGTCATATGAAATATGGTCAACTATCATTGTTGCTTTCTGCTCATTGATAAGTTTCACAACCTTTGAAATGAATTCTTCAGGGTTATGCTTGAACATATACAATTTTTCTTTTTGGAGACCACCAAGGATTTTCGCAACTGTCCTACGAGTAAGAATAGTACCCTCTGCAACCTTTCCAATCAAGTCATATTTCACACGGCTTGTTTCAGCGTGCTGAAGAGTCTGCGTACGAGTTTTTGCAGTTTTGAATGAATCGCCACGCTCAACTTCATGTTCATTCATTTCAGCTTTTTGCTGACCAACCGATGTTGTATATTGAAGTTGCGATACAATCAGTTTTTCATTTATATGTTTAATTGATTTTTCAATAAGCTCATCACCATCAAATTCAACCTTATAAGCATACTTATGATTTATGTAATTCCAGAGTGTCTGGAATTCTTTTTTATAGAAATTATCATTGAGAGGATTATCTTTAACCTTGGTTTCATTACCGTTGCTAATCATATCCTTCAATACGCCTTCATCAAATACAGCCTGAACAAGTTTATGAATTCCTTCACTCATTGGAGCAATATCTACAGGTAATGGAGCAAGCATACCTGCATTCAAATCTGCACGGTATTTGTCTGTAACCTTTCTATCCATATCAACATAACCATTAGCAATAAGATAGAATTCAATGTTATTTGCCGTTTTAAAGTCAATTTCAGTTTGCACACCATTAACGTTGACGAACTTACCTTTGAAGTATTCACTTGTTGCGGCAAGTGGTCTATCATAAAGCATTGTTTTAATATCTGACTGCAAATCAGTTACAAAAGATTTGTAACTTTCACTTGCAATAACAGTAAGCATATTTATATCATGTACTGTCTCGCCACAGGTTTCAGCATCCATACGGTTACCTTGTTGATTTACACAAAGTCGAAGGCCACGACCAACTTCCTGACGTTTTGCAGTATTGCTATCAGAATGTTTTAACGTACAAATCTGGAATACATTAGGGTTGTCCCAACCTTCACGAAGTGCAGAGTGAGAGAAAATAAACCTTGTTGGTTCATCAAAACTCAAAATGCGTTCTTTATTCTTAAGAATAAGGTCATAAGCCGAAATGTCATCAGAGAATTCACTGCCTCGTTTTAATGAACTGTCAATACTTCTGCCTGTTTTCTTATCAATACTGAAATAACCCTTATGTACTGCAGAAACATCTGAACAAGTTGATTTTAAGTACTTCTGATATGGGGTATCATACATGTTTGCGTATTCGTTAAGTACACTTAAATACTCGTCTTCAAACATCTGTCCGTACTCACCAAGTACCTCATCACCATTTTCATCATATTGACGATATTTTGCAACCTCATCAATGAAGAAAAGTGAAAGAGTTTTAATACCCTTATTGTAGAGTTTTTCCTCTTTTTCAAAATGAGAAAGAATTGTCTCTCGTATTTGAATTCGACGCATATCTTTTTCAGAAATGT
>CALBQZ010000026.1 GCA_937899735.1 uncultured Clostridia bacterium
GCGGATACATGGAATACGGAGGGGGTCAGTTCGCCGCTGATCTTGTACATGTTGGGGATCATCAGCAGCAGGCCCTGGGATGCGGTGAAGGTGGTGGTCAGAGCGCCGGCGGCCAGAGAGCCGTGAACAGCACCTGCAGCACCTGCTTCAGATTGCATTTCAGCAACTTTTACAGTTGTACCGAAAATGTTTTTTTGACCTTGTGCAGACCATTGGTCAACATAGTCAGCCATTGGGCTTGAAGGTGTGATTGGGTAGATGCCGGCAACTTCTGTGAATGCATATGAGACATACGCAGCCGCATTGTTACCGTCCATGGTTTTCATTTTACGTGCCATTGGATTTTTCCTCCTATGAAATTAATATTTAAACACACAGATTATTTTAACACTAAAAAGCAAAATTGTAAACATTAAATCGTTAAAAATTCTACAAAATTAGTGGAAAATTTGCCGAATTTTGAGAAAACAATATGGGTATAATGACATAAAAATTTACAATAAGTGAAATATCATTGACAAATATGGTATTATTATATATAATAGTCAATCATACTTTTAGTGTGGATTATTATATTTTTTATTTTGAAAGGAGCAAGTCCTATAATGGATGACGCCGGACCTAGTATTATTAATTTAGCAGTTGAGCCAATGCTCAACACACTCGAAGTAACTGCAAACGCAAAATCACTTATTTGGCAGGTGCCGTTACTTATAATTCTTATTTTAGTAAATGCATTTTTTGCAATGAGTGAAATTGCTCTTATTTCACTTAACGATGCAAAATTAGAAAAACAAGCAGACGAGGGCAACAAAAAAGCAAAACAGGTTTTAAAATTAACAAAAAACCCAAGCAAGTTTTTATCTACAATTCAGATTGGTGTAACACTTGCCGGCTTCTTGGCATCTGCTTCTGCTGCTACAACTTTAGCTGAAATGCTCACAGCGGTAGTAGTTAATTCAACAGGTGTAAGTGAAAAAATTATTTCACCTATTGCCGTTGTTCTTGTTACAATTATAATGTCTTATTTCACACTTGTTTTCGGTGAATTGGCACCAAAAAGAATTGGTATGCAGATTCCTGAAAAAATCGCTTTTAAAGTGGTTGGTGTTTTAAGAACAATTTCAAAAATCACTTCACCTTTTGTAAAAGTTCTTTCAGTCTCTACAAATGGTGTTGTAAGACTTTTAGGCTTCGACCCTAACGCTTCTGAAGAAACTGTTACTGAAGAAGAAATCAGAATGATGGTTGACGTTGGTCAGGAAAAGGGCGTTATTGAAGACGTTCAGAAAGAAATGATTAACAACATCTTTGAATTTGATGACCTTAATGCTGGTGACATTATGACACACCGTACTGATGTTACTGCAGTAGACGTTGAAGATGCTGATATTGAGGGCTTTGTAAATTTAGCTATTGAAAAAGGTTACTCAAGAATCCCTGTTTATGAGGGCGATATTGATAATATAATCGGTCTTATTTATGTAAAAGACTTACTTAAATACGTTGGTAAATCTGTTCCTGCAAAAGCGAGTCTTAAAAAGATGGCAAGAGAAGCTTTCTTTATTCCTGAAACAAAATCCTGTGGTGAATTGTTTACAGAAATGAGTGCTAAGAAAATACAGATGGCTATTGTAGTTGATGAATATGGTGGCACTGCTGGTATTCTTACACTTGAAGATTTGGTTGAAGCAATTATGGGTAATATTCAGGACGAATATGACCAGGAAGATGAAGAAATCTCAATCATCAACGACACAGTTTTTGAGGTTGATGGTATTACTGATATTGAAGAAGTTGAAGAACATATCGGAAAGACTTTCCCTGAGGGCGATTACGACACTATCGGCGGATATATTATCAGTGTTCTTGGTTTCTTGCCACAGGACGGCGAAATGAACGAAGTTCAGTTCCAAAATGTGAAATTTACAGTTTTAAATGTTGAAGAACGTCGTATCGGTAAGGTTAAAGTTGAAATTCTTCCTGAAGAGAAGAAGGAAGAGCCTGAAGAACGTAGATTCTTCAAACGAAACGAAGAATAATCGTAGGGCGGGGGCTTGCTCCCGCCGTTATTATTGGTGATATTATGCAAAAAATCAATTATCAAAAGCAGCTTGATAAAATAATCCAAAATTTAGGGGATAAAGTGCCGACACTTCTTCTTCATTCCTGTTGTGCACCTTGTAGCAGCTATTGCATTGAGTATTTGTCACAGCATTTCAATATTACAGTGTTATATTATAACCCCAACATCTATCCTGAAACCGAATATGAAAAACGTAAGGCGGAGCAGAAGAGATTAATAGGGGAAATGAAAACCAAATATCCTGTTAAAATGCTTGACTGCGATTTTGAAAGCGAAAAGTTTTACGAGATGGCAAATGGACTTGAAGATTGCCGTGAATGTGGTGAAAGATGCTTTAAATGTTACCGTTTAAGGCTCGAAAAAACTTCACAGGAAGCAAGAAAATATGGTTTTGATTGTTTCACAACAACACTTACAATCAGTCCACTTAAAAATGCTGAAAAAATCAATGAAATCGGCAAAGAATTAAGTGAAGAATATAGTGTTGATTGGTTGCCATCGGATTTCAAGAAACGAGAGGGATACAAGAGGTCAATAGAATTAAGTAAAGTGTACAACCTATACAGACAAAATTATTGTGGTTGCGTATTTTCACGTAAAGAGCAAAACAAAACGGACATCGTGTGATGTCCGTTTTTTACTATAATTATTCCCAGATATCAACTGCGCCTCTGCCTTCTGTTACTTTCGCAACGTAAGCAGCAACCTTTTTGTGTTCAGGATGAACCTTGTATTTTTCAAGTTCTTCCTCGTTTTCAGTTTCAACAACTAAAAGTGCGTCAAAATTTCTCTCGCATTCTACCTGATTTTTAAGGAATGTGAGTTTTTTAATATGTGAAATCATTGGTGGGAGTGCCTCAAGACCATTTTTAACGATTTCAATGTTTTCGTCTTTTGTCTTACCCTCTGCATCCTTAAATTTCCACATTACAATATGTTTTAACATAATTATCACCTTATATTAAATAATTTTTTTGCGTTATCGTTAGTCAAATCGAGAATTTCCTGTGCTGTAACTCCACGGAGTTCTGCGATTTTTTCTGCTGTGTATGGAATGTGCAAGGAATCACATCTCTTACCACGGAATGGCACAGGAGTCATATATGGCGCATCAGTTTCAATAAGCAGTCTGTCGCTTGGTACATACTTTGCGACCTCGCAAGGCTTAATTGCATTTTTAAAGGTAACAGCACCACCAAGACCGATATACATACCCAACTTTATGATTTCCTTTGCCATTTCAACGCTTCCTGAGAAACAATGGAGAACACCTTTTGGTTTGTACTTTTTAAGGATGTTAAGTGTGTCCTCGTGGGATTCCCTGTCGTGGAAAATCACAGGCAAATCAAGTTCGTTTGCTAACTGAATCTGCTTTTCGAGAAGAATCAACTGATTTTCACGGCTATCCTTTTCGTAGTGATAATCAAGACCGATTTCACCGATTGCCACGCATTTCGGGTCGCTTGCCAACTCTTTTATTCTTTCCCAATCCTTATCCGTGTATTCAGCGTTTTCAAGGGGATGAAAACCAACCGCAGAATACATAAAATCATATTTGTGTGACAATTCAACTGCGAATTCAGAAGTCTTAATGTTTACTCCGCAACATACAACACCTGAAATTCCTTTTTCTTTAAAAGAAACGAGCAATTCGTTTCTGCCATATTCGAACTGCTCGTCGTCATAGTGTGCGTGTGAATCAAAAATGTTATGATACATTATCTTATTCTCGCTCCGTTTGGCATATCTTTATCAACAAAGATAACTTTTGCATCTTCTTCTGTAATATCAGCTGCAAGAATCATACCACAGCTTTCAACACCACAGAGAACTGCAGGTTTAAGGTTTGCAACAACGATAACCTTTTTGCCGATAAGGTCTTCTGGCTTATACCATTTTGCAATACCACTTGCAACGATTCTGTCAGTACCTGTACCATCATCAAGAGTGAGTTTTAAAAGCTTTTTAGCCTTTTTGATTGGCTCACAATTCTTAACCTCTGCAACACGGAGCTCAACTTTCATAAAGTCGTTGAATTCAATCTGTGCAAGACCTTCGATTTTAGGTGCAGGAGCATTTGCCTTTTCTTCAGCTTCTTTTTTAGCCTGAAGTTCAGCAATAAGCTTTTCGCCATCAATTCTTGAGAAGAGAGGAGTTGCTGTACCAACTTTGATACCTGACTGGAGTCCACCCCATTCCTGAATGCTTTCGTAAGTTGCAGCAGGAACATTCAACTGTTCTGCAATCTTAACTGCAGTTTCAGGCATAATAGGGGAGATAAGTGCAGAAAGAACACGGATACCTTCAAGAAGGTTGTAAAGAACTGTACCGAGTTTTTCTTTCTGTGCCTCATCCTTAGAAAGTGACCAAGGCATTGTTTCGTCGATATATTTGTTGCAACGACGAGCAAAGTTGATTACACATTCAACTGCATCACTCATCTTGTATTCTGAAATATACTTGTCAAAACCTGCGAGTGCTTTCTTTGCACAGTCTTTGAGGTCTTCGTCGAATTCAGTAGCACAAGTAGGAGCCTGCACAACACCGTCAAAATATTTGTTCTGCATTGCGATTGTACGGTTAACAAGGTTACCGAGAGTGTTTGCAAGGTCAGTGTTGAAACGGTCAATCATAGCTTCGTAAGTGATTGAACCGTCGTGTGCGTGTGGCATCTCCGAAAGAAGATAGTAACGAACTGCGTCAACACCGAAGATTTCTGTAAGGTCGTCAGCGTAAATAACATTACCGCGAGATTTACTCATTTTATCTTCACCTTGAAGTAGCCAAGGGTGACCGTAAACTTGTTTTGGTAGCGGAATACCAAGAGCCATAAGAGTGATAGGCCAATAAATTGTATGGAATCTTACAATATCCTTACCAATAATATGGCAATCTGCAGGCC
>CALBQZ010000027.1 GCA_937899735.1 uncultured Clostridia bacterium
ATTTTTATTGATTTCTTAACATAATATTATCACACTTTTCTATGCTGGGCAATTTGGAAAAGAATTGAAAAAAGTTTATATATGTTATTGTGTTTTAAAGTTAAAATTCAATAATATAAGATTTTCAGTTGTTTAACGATTATCACTAATTTGACGATATGATGGTGGAGTAATAATATGCACTCGGCTTTCCAAGTGGTCTGTCTGAGTTCATTATATGCATCATAACCTGTGTTTTCTTCTACATTTTTGTGGCAACAAGCATTGGCTGTGTTGGAGTCTTTGACTCAACTTGCCGTTTTCAGGGGGACACCCCTATGACCCCACAACGGATAAAAATGCTATGCATTTAAAGGTGGGTTACACCCAAAGAAATGTAATTGAAGCTTAACTTCAAACACTTGATGTGCACAATATTGAGTGGGTAAACAATTCTGCATACATCTCTAAAAAGAAGAAAAGTATAAGAACAATTAGTTGCATAAAAGTGATGTAAAAAGTATTAAAAACGATGTCTGATTTCTTTGCGTAAATTTTCTTTTGAGCATTCACCAACTTGACATTTTTTGCCATATTGTAGTATATTTGTTATAGAAACAACAAATCTCGACAAAGGTATGGTGATAATATGCTCTACGGAACAGTTAAGACAGTGGATGAAGCCGGCAGAATTGTTTTACCAAAAGAATATCGTAATAAGATGAATATTAGTATAGGCACAAAGGTTGTGTTATATGAGAATGATGGCAAGCTGACCATTGAAGTTGTAACACCAAAATGCAAATTATGTGGCACAGCAGAAAACGTTAATGAAGAGCTTTCACTCTGTGGAGAATGTATTAAAAAGGTAAAAGAATACTAAAAAAATGGGACTGGTTTTCACACCAGTCCTTTTTGTTGTGCTTATAAACTTTCCATAAAAAGTTCAAGAAAGATTTTGAAACATTTAAGAGAAACATTTTCCTCATTAAGAAACTTTACAAACTTTTCGAGTTCTTCCTGAAACGTGGTAACATCCTCAAAGATATATGTATTTTCCTGTGTATCAGTTACTATAATTCCAAGAGTGTCGTAGATTTCTCCCTCAAGGGTAATCGCATGAGAGAATATCTCGTATTTCATTTTTTGTTCTCCTTATGAATATTCCTGAAAAAGTCAAACAACCCCTGCAAAAGTATTACAGAGGTTGTTTTATTGTTTAATCTGGGTAGTCGTATTTCACATGAGTTTCGCCACCGGCAGTGCAAGTTACTTTAATTCTGTAATCTGCAAAAACATTGATAAGTCTGTCTTCTTCAAGACCAAGATGTGTACCTGTACCTGACTTCTCCCAGGTTTCAAGAGTCTTATAGCCTGTTGATTCTTCCTTCTGGAACTCAATTTTAATGTAGAGTGATGTTGTATATTTTGAAGAAAGAGATACTGATGCTGTTGCAACCAATCCGCTAATAGAGAATGATGTTCCAACCCCACTAATAACTGACCAACAAGGCATAACAGGGTACTCCTCTTCAACTAAAGCAGCAGAAGAATTAATTGCAAAAGTTGAGAAAAGCATTGTAAGAATTAAAACAACACTAAGACTTTTTTTGACAATATTTGACATAAATTTCACCTCCCTTAATTCACTATATCGTAATTAAGGAAGATTTTGTTAGTCATTAATTGACAAATTTGGCAATTTTTACCATTTCTTCTTTTGAAAGTGCGCCATCTATCCTATAAATATAATCGAATTTTGTCCAAACAAGATTATTTATACCTTCGTTTCCTTGGCAGTAAGTATATTTCATATTATCAACAATGATTTCTTCCGTTATAAAATTCTCAGTATCAAATTCCATTTCCAGTGATGATGTGCATTTCCAAATTGTAAGCATTTCTTCGCTATTTGACTTGTATTTATATATAATATATTTTGAATAGTATTCCGCTTCATACTTCTCAAACCCCTCGGGTATGTAGCCAACTTTTATTTCACCATTAACAGAGTTTTTATTATTCTCTGTTATTTTAAATTTGCTAAAATCATTTAAGTTACTAAGTACAGACTCGCGAGATGACGGAAAAACAAATGCGCTGAGTAAAAGAGCTACCAATATTGCTGCAACTAATATAATTCTTACAGCATTCGTTGTAAATCCGTGATAGCGGTCATTACGCATTTTGTTGAAAAGCTTTTTCTTCCACTTTTCGTGTTTTTTGCTACATTCTGCTTCGGGGATTATATCAGGAAAAGTTGCTACCCAGTCGTTAAGCGACAATTCACACGCCAATGCTAATTTAGTCATTATGTTCAGCTTCCTTTATATAGTTTCTCACGAATTTCATTCCAAGCATGCATTTCTGTCTGACAGATGTTTCTGATATTCCTGTTTTTGCAGAAATCTCTGCACCGCTGAATTCATAATAGTATTTTAAATAGAAAACATATCTGTATGATTCCGGCATTGCATCAATAGCTTGTTTTAAAAGCATTGTGTCACAAACTTCAAATTCTTCAACGGAAAGATTATGAAACTCTGTTAAGTCAGCATCTACAACATGCTCAATATGCTTCTTCTCTTTACGATACATATCGATAGAGATGCCTTTTGCCACTACTCGAACGTAATTCCTAAAACTTTTATCGTCAAAATCTTGCTTTATGTTATGGAAATCTTTCGCAAAACGAATCATTATTTCCTGCGCACAGTCTTCGGCTGCTTCTTTAGTCTTCAAATGGTCTTTCGCAATGAAATAAACTGTATTATAAAATTTGTTATAGAAATCTTCAAATCGCAGTTTATCTTCCGGATTTTGAAGTAACGCTAAGCATATTGACAGCATATATAATCTCCCCTTTTCGTGAAATTATACATTAATTCGACAAATAAAGCAAGATGTTTTAATAATTTAAAGCATAAAAGTAATCGTTATAATAATCTTCAAACACACCCGCAAAATGTACACGTTCAACCGTAAATTGATACATTCCTAATAAATATCTCTGTATTTTAGGCTACAAGTTTAATGCCTAAACCAATTTGACTCCTTTCACGACCACCTACACAGTATCACTCTGTTGATACACGAGAAATCCCTTGAACGCGGGGGGCGGTCTTTTTATGCCTGAAAGATCTATGAAATGGTTGCTTTCTGTTTTGTGAGAATGGTATAATTGTTTTAACAAAAGTGAAAAGAGGGGTTATATGAATTATCGTACACCGCTGAAATTCCATTTTGCAACTAAAAAAGGTTGGATTAATGACCCTAACGGACTTGTATATTTTAACGGCTATTACCATATTTTTTATCAGCATTCGCCTAATTTTGAAAAGCCATGGAATGAGAGTATGCACTGGGGACATGCAAGAACAAAGGATTTCTTAAATTTTGAGGAATTACCCGTTGCTCTTTTTCCCGATAAACCATACGATAAAGACGGTTGCTGGTCAGGTACGGCTATTGTCAAAGACGACACCCTTTTTCTCTTTTACGCTTCCATTCACGATGGTGTTCAATCAGTAAGCGTTGCTTATTCAACTGACGGAATCAACTTTAAAAAATATGAAAACAATCCAGTAATCGGTAGTTTTCCTGCTGATGGTTGTCCCGATTTTCGTGACCCTGCTGTCTGTTATTCCGACGGTAAATATTATTGTGTAATGGCATCGGGTAACCGTGAAAAGAAAACTGCAAATCTTCTTTTATATAAAAGTGAAGACCTGTTTAGTTGGGAATACAAAGGTGTTTTGTGTGAGTGGGAAAACTCTAAATTTGCCGAGTGTCCGTCTTTTATGAAATCGGAAGATAAATATCTGCTTACTGCTTCTGTCTGCAAAGAAGACAGTCATAACTTTTCTGTAATGTATGGCACATTCAAAGACGGAAAATTCACACCTGAATATACAGGTGAAGTGGATAAAGGTCCAGACCAATATGCAGGTCAGGTATTTCTTGACCACAAGGGAAGAACAATCCTTATTTCTTGGCTACCCGGTTGGAAATATGCAGGTTACAAGAAAAAAGATATCGGTTGTATGTCCGTTCCCCGTGAAATCAAATTGATTGACGGTAAAATCTATGGGTACCCAGTAGAAGAAGTACAGCATTTGCTCACCGACAGTGATTCGTCAGTTATACGCAAGAAAAACGGATTTAAAATCAAGCGAACACACCGTAAAAGCGTTGTTTTTGAAGGTGAAATCAAAGACCTTAAAATCATTCGTGACGGATATATTTTAGAAGTATTTGTCAACGGTGGCGAAGAAATTTATTCTGTCTTACTATAAATGAATTTAAGAGGTAACAAAATGGCAATGACAATAAATATTTACTATTCAGGCACAAACGGAAATGCGCGAAAATTCGCAGAAGAAATGCTTTCAAGTGGCATTGTTGACGAAATTCGTGCTGAAGATGGCAATTTGAAATATGAATACTTTTTACCGCTTAACGATGATGAAACTGTTCTCTTAATTGACAGTTGGAAAAATCAAAAAGCGCTCGACATTCACCATAAATCACCGATTATGCAAAAAATAATTGACTTGCGTGAAAAGTATGATTTGAGTATGAAAGTCGAACGATATATTACCGATGAATCGGGTATCCCTGAAAAAGACAAAGCATTTATTAAAGAATAAATTATTATGAGTTAAACCCATGAGCAACAACCTGAAAACTATTGTTTTTATCTCAAAAGAGGATATCATGTGTTTCGACTCCTGTCACGACCACCACCTAAGTACAACTTAGGTAATACAACCGAAATCCCTTGAACGCGGGGTTTCGGTCTTTTTTATACCCCAAAAGCACCCTGAAAATGAGTGCTTTTTGTGTTTTTAAGAGCACCGTTGGAATTGTAATCGTTACTCGGAGTATAGTAATCGTTACTCGAAGTTTATAATCGTTACCCGGGGTATAAACAAAAGGTGTACGGAGTACGGGTAAAGGTGTACGGAGTATGGGTAAAAGTGTACGGAGTATAAAAATCACCACCCATG
>CALBQZ010000028.1 GCA_937899735.1 uncultured Clostridia bacterium
AGCTTGTAACCTTTATATAAACAAGGTGAATAATTAAATTATATTAAGGAGGTTACCCCTTGATTTACCCAATACCACAAAAAAATGAACTTAAAGGCAAAGATATATTTGTAAAGTCTGTTTATCTTTCTGGTGAATTTAAAGAAATTGCAGAAAAGGTTTTTGAAGATTACTCTATACCTTACCATAAAGGTTTAAATATTGTATTTAAATACGAAAACAGCAAAGAAACAACATACGCTGAGGATATTGCTCGTCTTATAGATGAAAAATATATAATTATTGTTTCTGAAAAAGAGATTATTGTTAAAGCATCCTGCGAAAAAGGTGCTTTCAGAGGTGCACACACTCTCGCAAAACTTATTGTGAAGAACGAGCTCAAAGAAGGCACGCTGGTAGATTACCCTCTTTTTAAAAAGCGTGGTTATATAGAGGGTTTTTATGGTCCTACATGGGAAAGCAGTAAACGTATTTCTGTAATGAAGCTCATGTCATCATATGGAATGAATACTTTTTACTATGCTCCTAAGGACGATATTTACCACAGAGAAAATTGGCGTGATTTATATCCTGAAAATGAACTTATTCAGTTAAAAAATCTTTTTAAACTTGCTTGTGAAAACTATTTAGATTTTCATTGGACGATTGGACCTGGGCTTACATATAAATACACCTCTGAAGAGGATTTTACATTACTTATTAATAAAATACGAAGTGTTTATGATATTGGTATTCGTAATTTTGGTCTTTTACTCGATGATATTCCATGGGATTTCCAATATGAAGATGATAAAAACTCTTTTGACTCCGTTGTTGATGCACATATTTATCTTGTAAATAAAACTTATAATGCATTGAAAGCCCTTGATGATTCAATTAAATTAACAGTATGCCCTACTCAATACAGTGGTAATTGTAATGAATATTATATTACAAAATTTGGTTGTAATATTCCTGCTGATGTTGACTTTTTCTGGACAGGTGCTGAAATCTGCTCACGTGTTCTTACTGTAAGAGAGGCAGATGAACTCACCTATGCAACAAATCACCGTCCACTTTATTGGGACAACTACCCAGTTAACGATTGCGAAATGTTTCAGGAAATGCACCTCGGTGCACTGATTGGCAGAGATAAGGAACTTTATAAGCATTGTGAAGGTATCATTTCAAATGTTATGGAGTTTGCAGAGTGTTCTAAAATTCCTCTTATGACAGTTGCAGATTTCTTATGGAATCCACTTGCATATAATTCTGATAACTCATTGAAGAATGCTCACAGGGAAACACTGGGAAATGATGCAGATAGTTTCTCCTTCTTTGCTGACCATCTTTGTGTTTCATGTCTTTCGAGATATGGTTCATCATATATGGGTCAGTTGTTATCTAATGTTTCTTTCTTAGAAGCAAGTGGCAAAAAAGAAGAATCTCTTGAGCTTTTAAGTTCTTACATCTCCGATATGAAAAAATGCTTAATTCTTGTAAGTGACACTAATGTACCTCTTTTTGATGAATTGCAGAAATGGGTAAGGAAATTTTCTATGTGTTGTGATTTACTTGATGATATATACATAGCAAAAGTGAACCCATCAATTGAAAATAAAAACAAGCTTTCGGATGCACTTCAAAAATATAACAGTGATGGTACAATTCTTACTGGTTTCTGCCTTAGAGAATTTGCTGAAAAAACGTTAATTAAAATGTAAAAAAATACAAACAAAAATGCAACTCTATAAAGCTATATGCTTAAATAGGGTTGCATTTTTATATTTTAGTTCATTTTATTATTATATTTTTTAAAACAATGCTTATCATAACTTGGATTGAATGCGTAGAAGTTTCTACTATCAAGTTTATCAGTAACTAATTGCAAACCTTCACCGAATCTTTGATAATGAACTATTTCTCGTTCACGAAGGAACTTTATAGGATCACGTACATCTGGGTCATCAACAAGTCTTAAAATATTATCATAAGTGGTTCTTGCTTTCTGTTCTGCAGCAAGGTCTTCGTGAAGGTCGGTTATAACATCACCTTTTGACTGTAAATACATAGCAGAAAATGGTGTTCCACTTGCTGCAACAGGATATATACCTGTTGTATGGTCTACAAAGTACTTGTCAAATCCACTCTTTTTGATTTCATCTATCGTTAGGTTTCTTGTAAGCTGATATACGATTGCACCAACCATTTCTAAATGTGAAAGTTCCTCGGTGGCTATATCGGTTAAGAGACCTTTAAGTTCTGGTAATGGCATACCATATCTTTGAGAAAAATATCGCATTGACGCTGCTAATTCACCATCTGGTCCACCAAACTGACTGATTATTACTTGTGCTAATTTTGGATTAGGGTTTTTAATTTTCACAGGATATTGTAATTTCTTTTCATATTGAAACATTAGCAATCACACTCCGTATATTCCCATGGCCATGGATTCTTTACCCATGATAAACCACTACCAGCTTTGTGTGTAAGTGGGCCAAAACATTCTTCGTATTCTTCAGTTAATTCCATTGCTCTTTCTGAATACTTTTTATGCATTTCCATTGCTTTTTCATCACAAGGATGAGTATCTAGATAAAGGTGTAATTCCCAAGCAGCAAACTTAACTGCAGAAAGTTCACGCATTAATTTACATTTATCCACAGCATTTACCTCCATAGAATTTTTTATCTAATACAGGAAATAGTGTTCCCTTTCGTAATGCTTCTTCACTTGTATATGTTGTTATATCTGTCTGAAACGGCACATAAGCCATTGCTACAACTGTATATTCGGGAAGATGTGGCATTTTCCTACAAATACACATACATTCTTTTTGCTCCATGTTTGCTTATCTCCTTTAAATATAAAATATGTTATAAACATATCTGAAACATACTATTCTTAACTAAAAGAGATTGTTATACATATTGAAAAAAATTTGCTAAAATGATAGTATATTATTGAGCGAGGTGCTTAGTGTGGAAAATGAAAAGATAAACAAGACAAATTCAAATAAGAATGATTCAGGAAATAGCTATTCAAAAAGCACCCCATTATTTGTATTTTTAGTTGCTGTTCTGTTATTCGTACTTATCATTCAATTAAACGAGACAAACAAACATCTAAAAATCATAGCTGAAAACAGTAGCATCTCTATTGAAACAGAAACGAAAGACGAGAATTATGATTCTGTCTTGAATGTGTTTACTGAAGAACCTACGAAACAAGAAGATATTTTACAAAATCCATATGATGATTCAGTCACACAGGAAGAGGTTACCACTGATACAAAACAAGGCAAAACCTATGTTATTAATACTTCAAGTAAAAAGATTCACAAACCCGATTGTTCATTTATTGCAAGAACAAAGGAAGAGAATAAAAAGACTGTTGTCCTTTCTGATGAACAACTTAAAGAATATATTAATAACGGACACCAAATATGTAAAACTTGTGGAGGAAAATAAAATGGAAATTAAGAAAATTTTAGCAAAAGTTGACCATACACTACTCTCTCAAACTGCAACATGGGATGAAATTAAGTTAATTTGCAACGATGGAATGAAATATAATACTGCATCTGTATGCATTCCTGCATCATATGTAAAACAAGCAAAAGACTATGTGGGTGACAAACTTGCAATTTGCACTGTAATTGGCTTTCCAAATGGTTACTCAACAACAGAAACAAAGGTTTTTGAAACTGCTGATGCTGTGAAAAATGGTGCTGATGAGATTGATATGGTTATCAATGTTGGTTGGTTGAAAGATAAGAAATATAATGAAATTCTTAATGAAATCAATGCAATAAAAGACGCTTGTAGTGGAAAACTGTTAAAAGTAATTATTGAAACTTGCCTTCTTACTGATGAGGAAAAAATTAAAATGTGTGAAATTGTATCTGAATCAAATGCAGATTTCATTAAAACATCAACAGGTTTTTCAACTGCAGGTGCAACAAAATCAGATATTGAATTATTTTCAAAGCATACAACAAATGGTAAGAAAATAAAAGCTGCTGGTGGAATTGCTTCTGTTGAAGATGCAGAAGATTTCATAAAACTTGGTGCATCACGTCTTGGAACAAGTAGAATAGTAAAAATTGTTAAGAATGAACAAGGTAGTGGATATTAAATGAGATTCAAACGAATTTTTTTGATAGTACTTGATAGCTTTGGTATAGGTAACGCACCGGATGCAGATAAATTTGGTGACTTAGGTGCTAACACGTTAAAAAGTATTTCTCTCTCAGAAAATTTTAAAGTCACTAATCTCGCAAAACTCGGTTTATTTAATATTGATGGTGTTAATTTCGATAATAATATAATACCTATTGCAAAGTATGGAGCAATGCAAGAATTATCAGCAGGTAAAGATACAACAACTGGTCATTTTGAAATTGCAGGAATTATATCCGATAAACCAATGCCCACCTACCCCAATGGTTTTCCTCATGAAATTATAAATGAATTTGAAAAACAAACTGGTTGCGGAATTATTTGTAATAAAACCTATTCTGGAACTCAGGTGATTGCTGATTATGGTGAAGAACACATTAAAACGGGTAAATTGATTGTTTATACCTCAGCTGACAGCGTTTTCCAAATTGCAGCACATACTGACGTTGTTCCTTTGGAAAAACTATATGAGTACTGTAAAATTGCAAGAAATATCCTTCAAGGTGAGCATGCTGTTGGTCGTGTAATTGCAAGACCTTTTAATGGTAATTATCCCTTCACAAGAACTGCAGATAGACATGATTTCTCTGTTGAACCTCCTGAAAAAACGATGCTTGATAAATTAAAAGAAAATAATTTTGATGTAATTTCAGTAGGTAAAATCTCAGATATTTTTGCACATCGTGGTATTACGGAAGAAAACTTTACTCATTCTAACAATGAAGGAATGAGCAAAACCTATGAGCTACTTGAATATGATTTCAGTGGGCTCTGTTTTACAAATCTTGTTGACTTTGATATGAAATATGGACACAGACGAGATGTGGATGGATATGCTAATGCTATCAGCGAGTTTGATAGTTGGTTAAGTAAGTTTATTCAAAAAATGCATAATGATGATTTATTGATTATCACAGCTGACCATGGATGTGACCCAACATACAGTGGCACTGAACATACAAGGGAACAAGTACCTTTGATTATATACTCAAATGGGATTGTTCCTGAAAACCTTGGTACTATTAAAGGTTTTGACTATGTAAGCAAATTCGTTTTAAACAACTTTGAATTAAGGTGATTTTATGAACAAAAAGGACCTTTTCATCCTTGCAAAAAAAGCTATGATGAATTCTTATGCACCGTATTCAAATTATAACGTAGGTGCTGTTTTAGTTTGCAAAAACGGAAACATTTATAAAGGTTGTAATGTAGAAAATGCATCATATTCACTCACAAACTGTGCAGAAAGAACTGCGTTGTTTTCTGCTATCGCCAATGGTGAAAAAGAATTTGATTCTATTTTAATTATTGGTGGTAAAAATGGTGAAATAAACGATTATGCAATGCCTTGTGGTGCATGTAGACAAGTTTTATTAGAGTTTTGTGATAATGATTTTAAAGTGTATGTTGCTAAAAATGAAAATGATATCAAAGAATTTTTATTAAAAGAACTGCTTCCTTTCACATTTGATAAAGATAAATTAGGAGAATGAAATGCGAATTTATGACATTATTGAGAAGAAAAGAGATAAACAAAAACTAAGTCTAGAAGAAATTGATTTTTTTGTGCAGGAATATACCAAAGGTAAAATTGAGGATTATCAGGCATCTGCACTGCTAATGGCTATTTTTATCAATGGAATGGATGAAGAAGAAACTGTTAATCTTACAGAAAGTATGGCTAAATCAGGTGATATGCTTGATTTATCTGTAATTAATGGAATTACTGCTGACAAACATTCTACCGGTGGAGTTGGTGATAAAACTTCGCTTATCGTTGCACCTATATGTTCATCCCTCGGCATTAAAATGGCAAAAATGAGTGGTCGTGGTCTTGGCCATACAGGTGGAACAATTGATAAACTTGAAAGCATTCCAGGGTTTAATGTTTCATTAGACACTGAGGACTTTTTTAAGCAAGTCAATGAAATTGGTCTCTCTATTATTGGTCAGACTGGAAATTTAGCACCTGCTGACAAGAAGATGTATGCTTTACGAGATGTAACAGCAACCGTTGGAAATATTTCTCTCATTGCATCAAGTATTATGAGCAAAAAAATTGCTGCAGGTGCCCAAAACATCGTCCTTGATGTTAAATGCGGCAGTGGTGCTTTTATGAAAGATGAGAAAAATGCTACAGAACTCGCGAAAGCTATGGTTAAAATCGGCAAAAAATGTGGTCGTAATATTGCTGCAGTTATTACAAATATGGACATACCTCTTGGGTCAAATATAGGTAATGCACTTGAAATTATGGAAGTTGTTGATATCCTTAACAATAAAGGTGATAAACAATTACGTGAACTTTGCTTAGTGTTGTCAGCTACAATTCTTAGTATTTCTTTTGACTGGGATTATAATGAAGCATATAAAAAAGCTGAGCAAGCTCTTATAAATGGCTCAGCATATAAAAAATTTATTGAATTTATTGTTGCTCAAGGTGGCAATCCAGATTTATCTAAACTTGAACAATCCAAGAAGTCACTTGAAATAAAAGCACAAAAAGATGGTTATATTCAGAAGATTGATTCAAAACTTGTAGGTGAAAGCGCTGTATTACTTGGCGCAGGACGCGAAAAGAAGAATGACATCATTGATTATGGTGCAGGAATTATTCTTCACAAAAAAACTTGTGATAAGGTTTCCATTGGAGATGTAATAGCAACGCTTTATGCTGAATCAGACGAAAAGTTGAAAAAAGGCGCTGAACTTTTCAATACATCATTTATTATTAATAACGAAGTACCCAATAAGTTACCACTTATATATAAAACAATAATGTAATTACAAAAATAAGACCTGTAAAAATACAGGTCTTATTTATTAACTGTTCTTATTATTAAGCAATTTATTAGTTGTCCTTTGGTCAACCCAGAACACAACAATCAATTCAACAAGTGCACCGAGCATGTGCCATGTAGAGTGACCATGGAAATTACCAAGAGCAAAGTCAGCAATTTCATTATCACCCCAAAGAGCAGTAATAATAGCAGCAATTAGCATTACTGAAACAGCAAGAATTAAAATCATTCTTTCGTTACTTGTCATTTTTTTGAAATTATCAATAATCAAATAAAGTATTGGTAATACAGTTATAACACATCCAACTTCAGCTAATGACATACCGCCTGTTTTTCCATCCATAGGAGCTCCGCCACCACCGAAATAAAGTGGTCTGTCATGCATAACAAAAACTTCATATGTAAGCACACTAAGAACAATTGCCATTATGGCTGTCACACTGAATAAAAAGATATTTCTTTTTTTTAGAGTATCTTTTGATTGATAGAATTCCATTGCAAAGCTACATACGCCACACCAAGCAGTAAGCTCTGTTAATGACATATCAACATAACTAGCTAAAAGTTTTGTTGTAAGCACACCTGGTTCAAATGCACCGTAATTTGCAGTATGCATACCAACGGATGTAACAGACATAATACTGTAAAGTGCAAGGAATAAATACCAGTACCATTTTTTATTCTTTTTAATAAGCAATATAATAATGCCTATAATCGCAGCATATGTATAAGCCCAGTTAGTTTGTACAGCAGAATACTGTGCACAAAATTCTGCAAAAGTTGTACTGACACCTTCAAAAGGCAAAATGTCTTTATAAGAAAGCCAGTCAATAAAATCTAATTTTAACAAAATAATTTCATCTTCTTTCTCAAATATTATGATTTTTTCTTTACATACCAGTTAATGATTTTGTCCATAAGACTCTTTTTCTCACCTCCAGATTCGCCACTACCAGGTGCAACAGCACTACTGTCTGACAAGTCAATTTCTGTTGCGTTGAGTTTATATGAATTTGCGAAAATATCAATAACTTGTTTTCTAACCATTCCGCGAAGAGGAATATGAGAAATCATACCATAAGTTGCTGCCTGTCCCTCTTCTGCAAGTTCAGGATGCTCACGTACAGTCTGAACAGCATCTTTAAGGTCAGTTATAAATGCTTCAATAACCTTTTCGTGAGGCGCAGTGACCATAGCATGAAGCGCATCAGGCATCTGCAGTCTGTCAATGTGCCATCCTTTTTCTTCCATAACATCACCAACAGCAAAGATATTAACATCCTTGTCGGTTGAACGAAATGCAAGAAGACTGACAATTGGTTTACCAATAATCTCAAAGCAACCGATTTTACAAATTTCTTCTTTTAAAAGATTTGAAACCTCAATAGTTTTCTTTGCAAGTGAAACATATCCTTCAATACCGTTTGCTTGAATAGCAGCCCATGCAGCAGCATAAGCACCACCTGGACGTGTACCAAGGAATGCAGGAGATGCAAAAACTCCACCTGGCCAATCCTGATTTGCAAAAACCTGATGTCTGAAATAATCAATATTACGATACAGGATACATGATGCACCCTTTGCAGCAAAGCCATATTTATGAATATCAGCAGAAATTGAAGTAACACCGGGAACTCTAAAGTCCCATACCGGAACATCAATGCCTGCCATTTCCATAAATGGTAATATATAACCACCAACACAGCTATCAACGTGAAGTGGTACTTTATGCTTAACTGCAAGTTCACCTAATTTTTCAATAGGGTCGATGATGCCATGAGGATATTCAGGAGCAGAACCTAAAATCATAACAGTATTTTTATTAATCATTTTCTCTACTGCTTTAACGTCAACTTGCCAGTTTTCGTCAAGTGGAGCTCGTCTGATTTTAACACCGAAATACTCAGCACCTTTATCCCAAGCCACATGAGCAGTTTCAGGAATAATCATTTCAGGCTTTTTAATGCCCTTTGAACGACCATAATCACGATATGTTTTTACTGCAAGCATACAACTTTCGGTACCACATGAAGTCATAACACCACAAGCCTCATAATCCACATGGAAAAGGTCGGCAGTAAAACGAAGAACCTCTTTTTCAAGTCTCTTAAGACTCTTAAAAGCTGTTGGATTAAGACCATTCGCAGAAAAATATTTGGAATATGCATCATTTAAAAACTGTGTATATTCTTCATTGAGATAATAAACAAGGCTCCAAGTTTTTGCCTCTTTATATTTAGGGTCATCCTTTCCGAAATTTTCAAGTTCCTTGAGAATTTCTTCGAAAGGTCTCCCCTTCTCCGGTACATTACTGTTCATTATATTTTCTCCTTAAAATGGTAAATTATTTAAAACAAAATGCACTAGCACACCGAGATAGTTACCTATTGCATAACCAATAATACCTGTTGTAAGTCCAGAGATGAGAACTGCATTGTTATTAAGTGCTGCTACAACAACAGGTACAAATGGTGGTGAACAAATTGCTGAAACTGATGTTACAATCATTGTGTCAGAGTCAACCTTTGCAAATTTACTAAGAATTGCATGTAAGAACATACTGCCGAAAATTGAAGCAGTTATATAAATAAGAAGTGTGAAATCAAAATTTTCTGTAAATTCAGAGAAATCAGCCATCGTTGCAACTGTAAAACAGAAAATGTAAATAATATACATACCAAGTGACCTTGTTTTCTTGATTTCGCGAACAGGTTTGATAAATGAACAAGCAAGTGAAAGTGTGGTTATAAGAAGAATTGTAACGGCCGTCTCATAACCATTTACAAGATTTCCGATTACATAGGAAACACCCAGAATTGCTGCAGATAAAAGAAATGCCAATACAAGTTTACCTGCAACTTTTGGTTTTGCCATTCCCTTAAAACTATTATCATCTTCAACATCAATGCAACCAACATTCACATTTCCTTCAAATGCTGAAAGACGGAAAACCTTCTGGAAAAATTTTCTACCAATTGATGTTAGAAAAATCATATATAATGATGATACAACCATATCTACAGTATTAAACATCATATATGAATTTTGTGGAATATTCGTCGCTGCTGCGATTGATGCAACATTAACTGTACCACCCGTATAAACACCTATAGCAAGTGCACCATAATCAGCAACATTTGGATTGTTTTCTCTGAAAATTAAATGAAGAATAAAAACTGTTGTTGCGATTGACACAACAGCAAGTCCCATGCAGATAAGTCCTTTTTTAGCGGTCTTTTTCCATTGTTTTATGTCAATTGAGAAAAGAATAAGTGGTAATGCAAGACATACGCTTACATCCTGAATAGTAGTCTGGATTCCAGTAAAACTTTCAGGAATAACACCAATATTACCAACAAGCATACCAAGAGCATAACAGATAATAACAATACCAATTTTTTCTACAAATTTAACTCTGTTATTTAACCAAATAATCGGAGCTGGAATCAAAATGAATAAAACCGCAAGTAATATATTCACTTTTGTACCTCCATTTGTTTATTATTTGAGTGAATCACGAACATGAGAAAGGAAGAAATCTCTTCTATCATCATTATCAATAACCTTGATTGGTTTAACCTGATTAAGGTTAGCACCACGATTCTTGAGTACCTCACGGTAATCTTCATAAGTACCTTTTTTAAGGAATTTAACTTCACAATGACCAAGAGCACCATTACGAAGAAGCGGAGGAACAAGAACGTTAGTTTCGCAAAGATGCTTTTCAAAAATCTCTGCATATCTTGCGCATTCACTATCAGGAATATCATTTACAGGTTCAATGAGAACACAATAATGTCCAGGTGAAGTTGTGCGGTCAGGATAGATACTGTAACCAATAAATTCCTCACCAACCTCTTCTGAGAGGCTATTTACAAGTAAGTCAAATGCATTCTGGTTAATCTTTTCACCACTGATATTTGCAATCTGATTACGTCTGTAAAGGAATGTAACCTTTGGTGACTGTTTATAGTAACCTGTGCAACGAACAACGTCTTCGATTCTGTATCTATAAAGACCACTCATGTTTGTTACAATGATTTCATAATCCTTACCTGGCTCAAGCTGTGAAATTGTAAGAGGTTTTGAATCCTCTGGAGCATCAATAGGAAGAAATTCATAAAAACCATTCTGTGGAAGCATTACATATTCAAATGAATTGAGTTCAATTGGAACAGCCATAAGACCCTCAGATGCTGCATAACCAAGGTAGTGGAATGGAACATCAGGTCCCATATATCTACGAAGTTTCTTTTCATAAAGTGAAAGACTACCTGTACCCATACCATAAAGCCATGCAATTTGTGGCCAAATTCTTGGTACGATTGGCTCATCGTCAAATCCCTTACGGAATTCTTTGCGAAGCTGTTCTGCTCTTTCAGGCATTGGCTTTAATTTCTTGAGAAGTTTTTTGCGAACATCAGGAGGACAAACGATACTTTCGTTGATCGTACCCTTTTCAATATCGTCACAAATCATTTCCCAGTTATTTTCAAGATAGAAGAACATTGCTTCAAGCATTGTGATGAAAACAGTTCCAAGGTATGTAACATCATCATGAATAAGAGCGTGACGAAGTTTCATGTAGTGCATATCCATTGGTTCTCTTGTTTCTGGGAACATAACTTCTTTTGGAGATGTAGCAAAGAAACGTGTGATTGGCTTTAAGAAAAGCATTGGATGAGCAGCGAGACCAGCTGCAGTCTGTCCACTAGGAGTCTTATGATGAAGAACTTCAACAGTTAAAAGACCCTTTTGGAGAGGCATTTTCTGTCCGTGACTTCTAAACCATTTATGTGCACAACCAACAGGTGCGCTAAAACTGAAACACTGACAGACCCAAGTACCCCAAAGCCCCATAGGAACAAGTTTTGATTTACCTGTACTACCTGATGACTCATTATACTTAGGAATATATTTTGATGTAATGAGATTCTTTTCACCTTTTTCAGCCATACGTTCAATGTATGGTGCATAATCAGGATACCATGAATAAGGTACAATTCTCTGATAATCTTCAACAGATTTAACATCCTTGAAGTTATGAAGTTTACCATATTCTGTGTTTTTGTTAGCTCTCATGAGCCTTTTAAGATTTCTCTCCTGCTGCCATACAGCATGATGAGAATAGAAAGCTAATTTTGCAAGTTCACCTCTACCAAGCATAACACCAAAATTAACCATCATACGTTTCATAACCTTATTCATATTGTTTCATCCTCCGAATTTTCTTTTTTATCATTAAATATAAATACTTTACAAATTGTAAAGTTTACCATACCCATTACAAATGTTACGAACAGTTTTGAAATAAGTCTTATTGTATCATCACCTAAAAGTGCAACTGTGTCAGCTGACATATTGAAAAGACGAATCATCAAATCTATAAGTTCGGTTGTTGACCATGAAAAAACAACAATAAGCACTGCAAATAAAGGAAGAATTTTTAAAATGTTTTTCTTGCTATGAAACACCCAAAAATAATTAACAAAAAACCTTACAAAGAAAAATATTATAATACTCAATGAGTTAGCAACTAAAAGTGTTCCGAATTTTTCGGCAATAAATGTACTCTCAAAAATCTTGTATAAAGGATTAAGTGATAAACTCTCAAGAATTGTTACTACAAAACCCATTAAAAAATTTTTTAGAAACTGAATGAAAGTTTCATTTTTTTTCGAATTTTTCATATGTAATTCCACCATGTTCTCTCAATTCTGCATTTTATTATTTTACGCCTTTTTTTTACATTTGTCAACAAATTCATACGATTGTGATTATTATTTCGCTTATATTATATTTACCATATATTGTTTAATTTTAAAAGCAGTTACGGAGCTTAATACAATACAAAGGATTTCTTTTGGTAGGAATGGCAGGAATATTGTCTGAATAAACCAAATTGCTGAATTATTACCTTTATTGAAAACATTTGTTATAAAAGCAAAGTATAAAATGCCGATTATGTAGATTACTGCAACGCCAAGTAAAGATATGGCGAAATAATGACTAAAACTGCGTTTTTTAAGCCTTTCTGCAATGATACTAATTATCACTGAAGCTACAACAAAACCGATTATAAAGCCAAAATTAGGCATTAAAAGATAGCCCAATCCCCCACCGCCTGAAAAGATAGGTAAACCAATGAGACCTAGAGTCATATATGTTATAGTTGCAAGTGCAGAGGCTTTAACTGGTAATACAAGTCCGGTAAGCAAAACAAAAAATGTTTGTAAAGTCATAGGCATCATATTAGGCAATGGAATCTTTATAAATGAACCAACGCAAATCAAGGTACAGAAAAGTGCAGAAAGTGTTAGGATTACAATAAAATTTCTTCTTTTCATTTCGCCCTCACACTGACATCGCCCGATGAAATTTCTTCTGTTTCACCATTTTCGTTTCTAACAAGCAAATGACAGTCATCAGTAATTCCTAAAACCGTTGCAGGTCTTATATTTTCACCTGAAATTATGTTTATTTCTTTGCCTGTGAGATATGAATATTCTTTATATCTCATAACAAAATCAGTATCATTTACATTATACATATCAAAAAATCTATTCACAACTTCTGCAACGATTTTTTCTTTGATATTCTCTTCTGTATTTCCCGGGAAAATTGATGTTGCAATATCTTTTATATCTTCGGGAAAACCATTTTCAGGTGCAATTACATTTATGCCTATACCAACTACTGCATAATCGAGTTTTTTATCAGCATTTACAGAACCCTCGGTTAATATTCCACAAACTTTTTTACCGTCGATGTAGATATCATTTACCCACTTAATTTTTACATCCTTTTTGTAATATTTCATAACTGTTTCAGCAACAGCTACGGCAGCCATAACTGTCAGAAATAGTGATTTTTCAGCAGAAAAATCTGGATATAAAAGTAAGGAAAAATAAATTCCTGTACCATTTGGAGAATAGAAAGAACGACCCATTCTGCCTCTGCCACTAGTCTGACTTTCGGCTATAACGAGTTGTGCTTCCTTTTTACCTTGTGAGCCCATATTTTTCAAATAATTATTTGTAGAATCAAGTTCAGGGAAAATGGTGATATTCAGTTTTTTGTTTAAATATTTTTCTAATACTTTTGCATCCAAAATTATTCTCTCTCATTCGTTACAATATGCACAATTTCCTTTGGCATAGTTTTTAAATATTCTTTCATAAAAGTTGGATATGCTACATGTTTATCCAAATCATCAATAGGAATCCAATGAACAGTTTCTCTATATCCACCACTTGTATAACTGTCACTATATAGTTCTTTTGAACCTTTTGGTTTCATTAAATAATAAAACGCTACTTCGTGACAAAGTGTATCAGGTTGAGTTCCACCATCACCGTAGAAAAAATTCTCGTGAATTACTGCTAATCGGTCAATTTCATAATTTACGCCTGTTTCTTCAAAAGCTTCTCTTCTAACCGCATCTTCAGAGGATTCATTCATATGAATTGCTCCACCGATTGAATATAAATAATCGGCTGTTTCATTACCCGCAAACAATATGCAATCATCTTCAACTATAATTGCAGCTGCACGATAACGAAACCAATGATTTTCTTTTGTAAAACCACAATCGTAAGTCATACAAACACCTACCCAAATCAGAATTCAATTAATTATATATAAAACATTGATTGCAGTCAAACATTATTTAGAAAAAGGCTTGGATTTTCCAAGCCTTTCATTTTATATATGCCAAATATCCTTTGCATATTCTTTAATTGTTCTGTCAGATGAGAATTTACCTGCATTACACATATTAAGCCAACATTTTTTATAGAATTCCTTTTTATTCTTATAATCAGCATTGACTTTTTTCTTTGTTTCGACATAATCATTGAAATCAAGAAGCAAATAGTAATGGTCAGGTTTATGCCATGATGCACCCTTAATAATTGAATCGTAAAGTTCTTTAAAAATCTTTGTTCTTCCATCCTTCAATGTGCCATCAACCATAGCGTCAAGAACACGCTGAATTTTTTCATCATTTTCATAGAGTTCTTTTGAAGAATATGTCTCTTTTATATCCTCAATATCTTCAACACGAGCACCAAAAATATAGTTATTCTCTTCCCCTGCTTCTTCAACTATTTCGATATTAGCACCATCAAAAGTACCGAGAGTTACAGCACCATTAAGCATAAGCTTCATATTACCAGTACCACTTGCTTCAGTACCAGCTGTTGATATCTGTTCACTGACTTCTGCTGCAGCAACAAGTTTTTCAGCATAGGAAACATTGTAATTCTTAACAAAAACTACTTTGATATACTTTGATACTTTTTTATCGTTTTCGATAAGATTTGCAATCTCGTTAATAAGTTTGATAATACCCTTAGCACGAGCATATCCAGGGGCAGATTTGGCACCAAAAATGAATGTTGTAGGTACAAAATCTTTTAATGTACCCTCTTTTATTTCAAAATAAAGCTCAAGAATTGCAAGGGCATTCAAAAACTGTCGTTTGTACTCGTGAAGACGCTTTATTTGAATATCAAAAATTGAATTTTCATCAATTTCAACGCCATCATGGACCTTAATATACTCAACTAATTGTTTTTTCTTGGTTTCTTTGATTTCAATAAATCTATTGAGTACATTTTCATCATCAGCATATTTTTCAAGTTTTTTGAGTTTATCAAGGTTAGTAACCCAATCACTGTTGCCTAAAAGTTCTGTAATAAGTTCTGATAATTCCTTATTACAAAGCAACAACCATCTTCTTTGAGTAATACCATTGGTCTTGTTTTGGAATTTTTCTGGGTAGAGCTCATACCAATTTTTTAAAACAACAGTTTTAAGGATTTCCGTATGAATTCTTGCAACACCATTTATATATTTTGAACAGAAAATTGCAAGATATGCCATATGAACTCTTTTATCCTGAATTATATACATAGTTTCGGCTGTTTCGTTATCAACATTCGCCTTATTAAGCTCTTTTCTGAGCATTTTGTCAAGGTTTTTGATGATGTCGAGAACTTGTGGTATTGTGTCACGGATAAGTTTTAAATCCCATTTTTCTAGTGCTTCCTGCATAATAGTGTGATTTGTGTAGTTAAATACGTTTCTACAAATTTCTACTGCATTTTCAAATTTGACATTTTCGTTAACAGTTAAAAGTCTGATAAGCTCAGGAATAGAGATTACAGGGTGTGTGTCGTTAAGCTGAATTGTAACATAATCAGCAAATTTAGAAAAATCTTTTCCATGGATAGACTTATACTTTCTAATAATATCCTGCAAAGATGCACTTGAGAAGAAATATTGTTGTTTAAGTCTTAATTTTTTACCAGCATTATTATCATCATTTGGATAAAGAACACGGGAAATGTCTTCTGCTCTGTTTTTAAGTGCAACAGATTTGTCGTATTTCTGCGAATTGAACAAATCAAAGTCAAATGGAGCAAGTGCTTCACTTTGCCACAATCTTAAAGTGCCAATATTATCTGTTCCATATCCAATAATAGGCATATCATATGGTACTGCTTTAACAGACATATCCTTAAAATCAACAGTTACAGCATCATTTTCTATTCTTACTGACCATGGGTCACCCCATTTTGTCCAGTCGTCAGCTGTTTCTGTCTGAAAGCCATTGACAATATCTTGTTTGAATAATCCATATTTATAACGAATTCCGTAACCATCGAGTGGTACATTAAGTGTTGCTGCACTATCAAGAAAACACGCAGCAAGACGACCTAAACCACCATTACCTAATGCTGCATCTTCAATTTCTTCAAGAGATTTAAGTGAAACACCAAAATCATTTAATTCATTTTCAATCTCATCATATATTCCTAATGAAACGAGATTATTATATATTGAACGACCAACAAGAAACTCAGCAGAAAAATAAAAAGCTGTTTTGTTTTTAATTCTGGAATCTCTACTGTTTTTCCAATTATCAGAAATTTTAGACATAACAGCAGTAGAAATTGCATCATGCAATTCATATGAGTTTAATTGTTTTAATTCTTTTAAATATTTGATTTTAGCAAGATTTACTGCTTCTTTAACAATATGTGACATCTATTTTACTCTTTTCTTTGTTGATATTCTTTGATAAAGACTTGTATAGTATTTAACTTTTTCAGCCAATTCATCATTTATATAGTCTTCTTTAGCTCTCCACTGCCAGTTACCTTTTGTAGTTGAAGGATAATTCATTCTCGCTTCGTTACCAAGTCCTAAAAGGTCTTGCATTGTAACAATCGCTGTATCGGAATTACTTGACCATACTGCTTTCATGAATCCCCAATTATATCCTTCTTTTCGAATGAGTCGAAGGTATTCTCTTGCTCTTTTTCGAGTTGTTCGAGATGCAGTTTTTGTCATGTAACCGATAACAGTGTCATTGTCGTGTGTTCCAGTGTATGCAACTGAATTCTTAGTAAAATTATGGAGTAGATAGTCGTTTTCTTCATCAGTATCAAAAGCGAATTGGAGAACTTTCATTCCTGGGTATTTACTTTGTTTAAGCATCTTTTTTACAGCAGGAGTCAGGTACCCCAAATCCTCTGCAATTATGTCTTTTTTACCTAAATCACGCTCAATTTCACGGAAAAAATCAATTCCAGGACCTTTCCTCCACTCACCTATCTTAGCTGTTGTAGAGTCAGCAGGAATACAATAATATGATTCAAATCCTCTGAAATGGTCAATACGTATTACATCACACATTTTACAAAGATGTTCAATACGTTTTTTCCACCACGAATAGCCATCTTTTTTCATATATTCCCAATTATAGAGTGGATTTCCCCATAATTGGCCATCTTCTGAAAATGCGTCAGGTGGACAACCTGCTACTTCAATCGGATTGCAATCTTCATCCAATAAAAACTGATTTGGATTAGACCATACATCGGCGCTATCACCAGCAACATATATAGGAATATCACCTATAATTTTTACTCCGTTTTCGTTTGCATATTCTTTTAATCTTTGCCATTGTTCAAAGAAGAAATACTGAATTGTTTTGTAAAATTCAACATCAGATTCAAATTGAATTTTTGCTTTTGTGATTGCATTTTTCTTTCTGGTTTTTAATTCAATACTCCATTCATTCCAAGGTTTTCCATCAAAGAAATCTTTTAATGACATATATAGCGCAAAATCATCAAGCCAAAATGCATTTAACTGACAGAATTCCTCGTATTTTTTATCAGGTATAAATTGATTAAATGCTTTTCTTAATACATCTGTTCTATTTTCATATAATTTATTAAAATCAGTTTTTTCCGGATTATTTCCCCAGTCAATATTGATGTAATCATCTTTATTAAGTAACCCATTTTCATGCAATACATCAAAATCAATAAAATATGGGTTTCCAGCAAAAGTTGAAAAAGACTGATATGGTGAATCACCATATCCTGTAGGACACAAAGGTAAAACCTGCCAATAAGTCTGACCTGATTTTTTAAGAAAATCAACAAATCTATATGCTTCTTTTCCTAGTGTACCAATACCCGTTTCACCTGGTAAAGAAGAAATATGCATTAATATACCACTTGTTCTCATAAAATCACCTGACAAAAATATATAATTTATAATAAAAAATGTCAATCACATATTAGTCTTTCATTGATTTTATCAAAGATATGAATTCTGTCAATATCAATTTTAAATTTATATTTTCTATTACTCTGTACATTATTACTTGATGCAACATTTGCTATTATTTTTTTATTATTTATCAAACCATACAAATAGTAATCCGCTCCCGTCATCTCGACGATATCAATATATAATTCAAAAGTGTTTATATTATCATTTTCAGGCGCAACTGATAAGTCTTCAGGTCTTATCCCCAGAATTACTTCTTTATTATCGTACATCTTCAGATAATCGTTCATTCTTTTTGGTAAAATTATATCGTAATAGTCAAAAATAAGATGATATTCACTATCTTTTTTCTTAACCTTACAATCAATGAAATTCATCTGTGGTGAACCTATAAATTCTGCGACAAAAACATTTTTGGGATGATTATATAGCATTGTTGGTGTATCAAACTGTTGCACAATACCATCTTTCATTACAACTATTCTGTCAGCCATTGTCATTGCTTCTGTCTGGTCATGAGTAACATATACGAATGTAGTTTCAAGTTGTTTATGAAGAATTGAAATACGACTTCTCATTTCTGTACGAAGTTTTGCATCGAGATTGGATAAAGGTTCATCTAAAAGAAAAACAGCCGGTTCTCTCACCATAGCTCTTCCAAGAGCAACACGTTGACGTTGTCCACCTGATAGTGCTCGTGGCTTTCTATTAAGATATTCCTCAATTTCAAGCATTTTAGCAGCTGACAATACTTTCTTATCAATTTCTTCTTTTGGTACTTTTCTGTTTTTTAATCCAAATGCCATATTTTTATAAACAGACATATGGGGATAAAGCGCATAACTTTGAAAAACCATTGCAATATCTCTATCTTTTGGAGAGACATTATTTACTACTCTATCACCAATCAATAATTCTCCATCAGTTATTTCTTCCAGACCCGCAATCATTCTCAAAGTTGTTGACTTACCACATCCCGATGGTCCAACCAATATAATAAACTCTTTATCCTGAAATTCAAGATTAAGATTGTCAATAACTGTAACACCATCTTCATAAGTCTTTTTTATATTTTTCAGTGTTATTGATGCCATTGTACCACCTTAACCTTTCACAGCGCCATCGATAACGCCTTTTATAATATATTTTTGACAAAGAAGATAAAAAATTATAATTGGAATTATTGCTAACACAAGCATTGCCATGAAGCCACCCCAATCAATTGCGCCATAAGCACCCTGCATTGTAAGCTGTATTGCAACAGAAAGAGTTTTATTTGATGAACCTAGTAAAAGATATGGCAACAAAAAATCATTCCATATCCACATTGCATTTAGAATGGCTACTGTTATTGCAGTAGGTTTTAATATAGGAAAAACAACGTAAAAAAATGTTTTTAAAGGACTACAACCATCTATCATTGCTGCTTCTTCAATTTCTCGTGGTAATCCCTTTACAAAACCACAGAACATAAAAACTGATAGTCCTGAGCCAAATCCCAAATATACAGGAATTATTCCTAAAACACTGTTTAATCCCAATTTATAACATATGTCAGTCATTGTGAACATAACCATTTGAAATGGTACAATCATACTGAATAAGAATAAATAATAGATTACTCTATTAACTTTTGATTTCACTCTCGTGATATACCAAGCAGTCATTGAAGTTAGAACTACTATTGTCACAACT
Organism: uncultured Clostridia bacterium; assembly: GCA_937899735.1. GTDB lineage: Bacteria > Bacillota > Clostridia > Oscillospirales > Acutalibacteraceae > Fimenecus. The sequence continues at coordinate 20,252 of CALBQZ010000028.1, forward strand.
GAACCAACGGTTATAATTAACGTTCTAATAAATGCCCCTAATATTCCCGAAGAGTTAATTCCGTTAATATAGTTTTCAAATCCAACAAAAGTGTCTTGGTTAGGAAAAACAAAAGGCTCACTTATTATGTTAAACTTTGACTTAAATGAGTTGATAACAACAAGATATAACGGAAACAAGAAAACAAATGAAAGAAGTAAGAGAATGGAAAAAGAAGTAAAATTTGAAAGCTTGTTTTGTCTGTTCATCAACTTTCTACCTCTTTTCTACCTGTGATTTTCAACTGAACTAAAGAAACAACAGCAAGAATTAAGAAAAACACTACTGCTTTTGCTTGACCTACACCCTGCCATCCTATGCGACCATAGAAAGTATTATATATATCCAAAGCTAACATAGATGTTTCTCTTGCAGGTGCGCCACCTGTTAAAGCTAAATTCTGGTCAAATAATCGAAATGAATTAGTTAAGGTTAAAAATAGACAAATTGTAACAGATGGCATGACCATTGGGATTGTTATATTCTTTAATATAGAAAAAGATGACGCACCATCAATTCTTGCAGCCTCTTTAAGTTCATTTGGTATATTCTGTAATCCAGCTATATAAATCACCATCATATATCCAATCAATTGCCAGTTCATTAGGAATACAAGTCCCCAAAAACCAAAATCAGCGTCATAGGTAATATCATATCCAAATATCCCTAATATAGCGTTTATCAGCAAGTTCCAAATATAACCCAACACAATTCCACCTATAAGATTTGGCATAAAGAATACTGTTCTGAAGAATGTTGTTCCTTTTAATGCCCTTGTTAGTAATAACGCAAGAGCAAAAGCAAAGATATTGATTGTTATTACAGATATCACAGTGAATTTAATTGTAAACCACAATGCATTTACAAAATTTTCATCCTGAGTAAAAGCTCTTATATAATTACCGAAACCTATCCAAGTTGCACTTTCAACGGTTGTAAATTCAGTAAAGGAAAGATAAATTCCCATAACAAATGGAACTATGAAAACAATTATAAAGGAAATAAATGTTGGTAAAACAAATGCTGGGAAATACTTTCTTATATTTTTCTCCATTATTTATCCTTCCTTTTTTAGTCAAATTTTTGTTTATTTGCTTTCGCTTTTCCATCTATCAATAACAGTATTTTTTACATCGTTCCATGGTTTTGTGCCTTGAGAATACTGCAATAGTGCAGAACCGAAGTCACTTTTAAATGTCTGACTTGGGAAAACCGTAAAATTCCAAGGAATTGTGTTTATATTGTCTTTATTCATCCAATTAATGACTTCTTTAGCTAGTGGGTCTTTAGGTGTTTCATTCTCATTAAAAGTATCAAATGGTGCAATCAAATCCAACTCATTTATTACAAAATCTTTGCCTGTTTTACTTGAAAACAACCAATAGATAAAATCGGCTGCTGCTTTCTGTTCTGTTTCACTAGATTTAGAGTTTATTGCGAAAAAGTTTTCTGTACCGATACAAAGGCCTTGATTTTCTTCTCCGTTAAGACCCATAAAAATTGGAAGATATTTAATATTATCTTGCTTTACAACATTTCCTTTAACATTACTAATCTGGCTCCATGCCCAGTTACCATTCTGCACCATAGCACATTGTCCAAGTGCAAATTCAGCCATAGACTCATCAACTATTTTAGAACCAAGCATTTTTTTGTTCGTTACTGAGTTATTTATATATAAATCAAATATATTCTTGAAGTTTTCGGAATACTTAAAATCAATAGATTTAGTGTTATCACTTGACAAATCGACATTATTATCCTTAAATTCATAATAAACAGGAATATTCGCAAGATGAGTGTGCCATCGCCAATCCTCACCTGTTTTTAATGATGTTGATGCAAATACACCTTTAATACCTAATTTGTCTGCGTTTTTCTGCATATCTTCAACAAGTGATTTTAATGTGCTATAATTTTTAACATCATCCATGGACTTTAAATCAGTTTTTTTATCTGATAATGCAAAATATTTGTCGGTTATCTCTTTATTATAAATAATCCCATACCCTTCAACGACGTAAGGAATCCCATATACTTTTCCATTGACAGTTACAGCAAGATTTTTGTCTGTTAAATGTCTATAAAGTTCAGTATTAGATAAGTCTGCACAATAATTTTTCCAGTTTGCATATCCTTTAGGACCGTTAATCTGAAATAGTGTGGGAGCTTCATTTGTTCCCATTTTTGCAGTAAGAGTTTGTTCATAATTGCCACTTGCTGCAGTTTCAACTATCAATTTTACTCCAGTTTCTTTTTCATAGGCTTTAGCTACATTTTCATATATATTTGCAACTTCTGGTTTAAAATTTAAAAATCTGATTGTAGTTACTTTTTGTGTAGTATCATTATTCTTATCACTCCTGTTGCACGAAGCAAAAATTGAGACAATCATGCAGAATGATAAAAGTATTGATAGTATTTTTTTCATTTTTGTCCTCCTATTTTGAAATAATTTATTTTTATAGATTAATCTTTTTATATTTTTAACAATTTGTTTGTAAAAATTCCAATGAATCGAATATATAGGTTAAAAAGTTCTTTTATTTTTTTCGTTGTTAATGTATAATACAAACTAATAATATTTTAAAGGTTGCTGAAAATGCTTATTTCATTAAACAAAGTATCAAAAGGATTTCTAGATAAAACAGTTTTAAAAAACATATCATTATCAATTAATAATAATGACAGAATCGGTCTTTTAGGAATTAACGGAGTTGGTAAGACGACTCTCCTAAATGTGATTTCTGGTAATATGGAATGTGATGAAGGTGTTGTTTCATTAAGTCCAAATTTACGTATCGGTTATTTAAAACAAAACGAAGCATTAAACACTAATAATAGTTTGAAAGAAGAAATTGAGAATTCACTTCAACTTGTTTTCGATACACGTAAGCAGCTTGAATTGATTTCTAGAGAGATGTCAAGTGCTGACAGCACAGAATATGAAAGACTTAATGCAGAATATGAAAGCTTAACTAACATATATAATGCTGCTGACGGATATAATGCAGAGGTTAGAATCAACACGGTACTTAATGGTATGGGATTTGGTAGTTTTGACATGAACACATCTGTTTCTGTTCTTTCAGGTGGTGAAAAGACACGATTTGCACTTGCAAAAATTCTTGTTGAAAATCCTAACCTGCTTATACTTGACGAACCTACAAACCACTTGGATTTTTCAATGCTCAACTGGCTTGAAAATTATCTTTCAACGTATAAAGGTGCTGTAATCATAGTATCACATGACAGATATTTCCTTAATGCTGTTGCATCTGATATTTGCGAAATTGAGAATGGTACGCTGGTAAGATATAAAGGTGGGTATTCTTCGTTTTTAAAGCAAAAGGAAGAACATATCAAGACCCTCTCAAAAGAATATGAAAAACAACAAAAAGAAATTGAAGAATTAAGAGATTATGTTAGAAAAAATCTTGCAAAATCAAGCAGTATAAATAGTGTTGGTTCTAGAGTGAAAGCCCTTGAAAAGATGGAACTTGCTGCAAAACCAAATCCACAAGTCAAAGATTTACATATCTCCTTTCCTTTTGATATTGAACCACATAAAACTATTCTTGAATGCAGAGATATGAAGGTATGTGTCGGAAAGAGTGATAATAAAAAAACCTTATTACAAAACTTTAATCTTGAAATATCCCGTGGAGAAAAGGTTGCTTTTGTCGGAAAAAACGGTGTTGGTAAATCTTCACTTTTAAAAGCAATTCTTAAAAAGATTCCTTATGAAGGTATTGTTCGTTGGGGTGGAAATGTTAAAATTTCGTATTTTGACCAGGAACTTTCTTCACTAGATCTCAATATGACAGTTTTAGAAGCTGTTCATCGCAGATTCCCTACTAAAACCGAGTACGAAATTCGTAGTATGCTTGCTCGTTTTCTTATTGAGGATGAAGATGTTTTCAAGCGTATTCGTGAGATGAGTGGTGCTAACAGAGCTAAGGTTGTCCTTTGTATTATTGTATTTGAACGTTCCAATGTGCTTGTTCTCGACGAGCCTACAAATCATCTTGACTATAAAGCTAAAGAAGCATTGGACTCCGCTTTAAGTAATTATGAAGGTACAATTATTATGGTTTCACATGACAGATATTTACTAAACTCTGTTCCTGATAAAATAATTGAAATGAAACCTGATGAAATTATTATTTATAAAGGCAATTACGATTATTACAAAGAACATCATCAAAATGAAACAAAAGAAAAAACGACAAAACTCGTTGAAAAGAGTAATGCCGCAGTTCTGTATGATGACTCTAGGAAAAATAAAGCACAGGACAGAAAACGTCGTGCAAAACTTTTAAATATTGAAAAAGAAATGGATTTTTTGCAAAACGAAATTGATGATTTAAAACAGCTTATTGAAGACCCTGACGTTTCAAGTGATTATACACGTCTTACTGAGATTCTTGATGAAATTAAGCAGAAAGAAGTTCAACTTGAAGAATTAGAAACAATTTGGTTAGAATTAGCATAAGAAAAGCCTCTCTTGCGAGAGGCTTAATTTTTAATTAAATGATATACTTGAAATCAATGGGAAATGGTCACTTGTATATATACCATCATAAGTATCAGTCATAACTTTATATGAATTAACTTTGAATCCGCTTTTTGAAATCATTATGTAATCAATACATTCACGGTCAAGTGCTTCTCCCCATTTCTGGTATGTGCAACTCTTCATTGTGTTTTCTGTCTGATATTTTGTATCATAGAAAAATTCTGTTGCACTCTTGTATGTATCTGATGTTTCTTCTGCGTTTAAGTCACCCATCAGAACAGCAGGCATTCCACCGAATTCCTTAATTTTTTCAAGCACAACATTGATACCATTTATACGTGCTTCATCGCTTACATGGTCAAGATGAGTGTTAAAGACAACAAAATCTTTTTTTGATGCCTTATCGTTTAAAATTACATAGCTGCATATTCTATAGCAAGCTGCTCCCCAATCCTTACTCATAACATCAGGTGTTTCAGACAACCAAAATGACCCTTTATCAACAAGTGTATATAAATCAGTTCTATAGAATACTGGACAACCTTCTGAGTACACTGGAATATTATCACGATAAGTAATAACAGAATCGTAAGCAGGCATTGTTTCACAAAAATAATCATATTGCCAACTATTCACTTCTTGAAAACCGATAATACCTGGTTGAGCTTTTTCAATTGTATCTGACACTAAATTTGCGCGATAAAACCATGATTTTTTGCCAAAATCATCTGGAGCATGACATCGAATGTTATAACTCATCAGCTTAATTTCGCTTGTATCAACACTTGGTTCCATTACAATTTCATTCTTGTTTTTTAAGTAGTGTGGATAATAGAAACAGAGTATACTACCCAAAACAATAGCAAGCGCAAGAAGAATTGAAGCAAATACTAAAGTAACCTTTTTAATTGTTTTTTTCATAATATAATCACCTCTCGAATATTTTATCATATTTTCATATAAAAGGTAAATAGAATTTAATAAAATAATCACTTGCAAAATATCATTTGTTATGTTATCATTACAGACGTTAACAATCGGGGTGTGGCGCAGCTGGGAGCGCGCTTGACTGGGGGTCAAGAGGCCGCAGGTTCAAGTCCTGTCACTCCGACCATAGTGAGTATTCATAACACAAGTGAATACTCACTTTTCTTTTTTACATTTCCTCATAATTAAATTTGTTATGTATTGAGCAGGTTTTTGAGCCTGCTCTTTTTTTTATGCCGTTAAATACTCAACGGCTACGCCTTGTCTTGCTTCAAGGACTATATTTTCCTCTTTCACAGGATTTTCAATAACCCCGATAAAGCGGTAGTGAATAACAATCCTCTGTGTTTTGTTTTTGCCCTTACCCTCAATGGAATGAACCTCAATTTTCTCAATAAGCTCATTCAAGAGCGCAGGTGTAAGTGTTTCCATCTGCATAAACTTACGGACCGCAAAAGTAAACTGCTCTTTGCTTGTACGAAGATTTTCAATTTCTGAAAGTTCTTCTTGGTACTGCCTGATTTTCAGTTTCAGTTCATCACGCTCTGTTTCATACTTCTGTGATAACTGCATAAAGCTTTCTTCATTGACAATTCCGTTGATGTGCTTCTCAAAGAGTTTTTCATACATTACGGCAACTTCCTTTGTTCTTGCTGTTGCCTTATCAATACTACTTTCAAGAAACTTCTGCTGACTGAGGATACTTTTGTTGGTCTTTGCTTCAAGAATATCTGCGAACGCTTCTTCATCTTCAATGAGAAAACTTGCAAGACTTCTGAGCTCAAGCATCACTATCTGCTCCAAAGAATCGGCTCTGACATAATGTGTACCCTCACAGGTGCCCCTGCGACCTTTGTAGTTGGAGCACATAAAATATTTGATGTCAGTATTGGGATGATTGACATTGAACCATAAGGGACTTCCGCAATCGGCACAGTATAACAATCCGCAGAACATATTCTTTTCTGCGTGTTCGGGATTGGGTGCTCTGCGTTTTCCTTTGGCTTTCATCTTCTGAACGGTTTCAAAGGTATCTCTGTCAATTATCGGCTCGTGAACATTCTTGAATATCTTCCAGTTTTCTTCGGGATTCTGAAGTCTTTTCTTGTTTTTGAAATTCTTTGAGTAGGTTTTGAAATTGATAACATCACCGCAGTATTCCTGTTGACAGAGAATTTTCTGTACTGTTGTCTTACACCATTTATAAGGGTCAGGCTGAGTTTTCTTACCACCCTTGTTAAGACCTTTACTCTGCCAATATGCCATCGGTATCATCACTTTGTTTTCCTGTAAGATACGGGCAATAGTTTCATTGCCTTTACCCTCAATACACATTGCAAAAATACTTTTGACCACTTCAGCAGCTTCGGTATCAACAATCCACTTCTTTTTGTTCTGCGGGTCCTTCATATACCCGTAAGGAGGTTGAGATAACGGTTCACCGAGATTACCACGAATTCTGTGTGAGCTTCTGACTTTCCTTGAAATATCTCTTGCGTACATCTCATTCATAATATTTTTGAATGGTGCAATTTCATTATCACCGTCATTACTGTCAACTAAGTCATTGACCGCTATAAATCGGATATTATGCTCAGGAAAGAAGTTGTCCGTGTAGTGACCGACCGAAACATAATCTCTGCCAAGACGGGATAAGTCTTTTACCATAACGGTTGTAACATATCCCATTTCTATGTCTTCAAGCATTGCCTGAAAACCGGGTCTGTTAAAATTCGTTCCCGTATAGCCGTCATCAACATAGAATTTTGTGTTGGTGAGTTTTAACTCTTTTGCTTTTTGTGACAGCAACTTTTTCTGATTACCTATTGAGTTACTTTCGCTGTCTGTTCCGTCATCACGGGACAAACGGCAATAGATGGCTGTTATGCCAAAATTATCTGACTGCATTTATCCTCCCTTCTCCGGCAGTCGAATTTACATATTCTGTATTAAGTGTATTTATATCATCGGCAATTGTCAAATGTGCAAAATCGCTTCCGATAAAAGCTGATATTTTTTCTTTCATTGTTTTATTTTCTGTTTTGCTGAACCTTTTAGTAACAACATAACGGACACCATTGATAACATAAACACTGTCATCAGCACTTACAACCTCTCCACGAGTATCATTTAATAGAGATATAATAAAGTCTTTTAATCTTTTAAAAATATTCAATAACATTCCTCCTTATCTTTCATCCCGTGAATAGCCACGGTTTCTGTTTTGTGTTTTATTTTTCTGCTGCTGTTCGATTTCAAGAATTGTGCCTATTTTGTTTTCTATCTCAGGCTCGGATTTTTCAATTCTTTCGCAGGTGTTAATATCCTTACGAAGAATTTTTAATCTTTCAGAAAACATGCTGATAGTATCTTTGATTTCCGCAATTTCCTTTTCATCACCCTTGCTAACAGCAGACTTTAATTTGTTGCGATAGATTCTTCGTGCTTCGATTACCTCTGCCATTTCGTTTATACATTCCTGTTTAAACGCCTGTAATTGCTCATCAGTTTCAATATCGTTATGGCATAAAAGATTCTGTTGCTCAATCAGACGATCAAGCTTTATGATTTCTCTCTGCAGATATTTTTCGATATAGTAGTTTTCTTTAGGACGGCTTTTCACCGCCTTAACTACTGTAACAAAATGAACATAAACCTCTTTGTGGTTTCTTTCAAAGTCGTAAAGATAATCTCTCCACTCATCCTGCGGCGGTAAATCAATTCGGTAATGTCTCCAATCGGCATAAAGTTTTCGGCTGATTTTTTCAAAAGAGTATTCATCACCGAGGTCACATAACCACACAGGTCTTTTGAATGACGGATGATTGACCGTTGTATGAGGTTTAGTGAAATCAAATCTGTAACCTAGCTTCTGCATTTCATAAAGAAAACCTCGCTCACTACCTGCACGAAGAATACATTCATCAATATCTTTTTTGAGAGTTGTGAATTTGTTATACTCACCGTCACGCTCTGCAATATACTGAGGATAGCATTGATGCTTTGACGGTTTCGGATTTTCAATAACCGATAATCCTTGCTCTCTGCAAAGTCTGTCTGAAACAGTTCGCATTTTATTCAGAAAAGATTTGTTATCATTAAATTTTTTACCGTCAACAAATGAAACAGAGTTCACAACAATATGGCAATGAAGATTATCTGTATTCTTATGAAGTGCAACTATTGTTTCAAATCTGTCACCGAATAATTCTTCAGCAAGTTTGCAACCGATTTCAAAAACCTGTTCATTCGTACCCTCGTTATCATCAAAAGATTGAATAATGTGATAACCGACGTTACCTGAATTTTTATTAAACAAGTCTTTTGTTTCCTGCATCTGTGCTTTTGCAAATTCGGGAATGCAGTTTATACCTCGTACAAAAACTACTTCTTCGTTCTTCATACCGTCATTAAAAATTTTATCGGCAGTTGTTTTTGAAGGATTCATTGCATAATCAATCAGCTTTGAAAGTCCTGTTTTTAACTTTTTAATTTTTGTTATCGCTATATTTTATCACCTTCCTGTATCAAAATTTTCAAGCAACTGCTTTTCACAATCACGAAGTTCTGTAATTGCATTTCTGATTTCTTTATCCGTTACAAATGATTTTCCATTCAATGCTCTTGCAATTTGGTTTAAATTATTTCCTATACGGCGAAGCTCAGGAACAACAGAACGGATTTCTTTGGGCGGAAATTTTATGCATTGGTACAAAATCAACAATCTTATTAGCTTTGAAACGCTGACGTTATATTCTTTTGTTTGGCTTAAAAGCATTTCATTTTCTTCATCATCGAGATAAAAAGCGTATCGGTGTTGTCTTTTTCTCGGCAAACATTTTCACCTCTTTTCTGCATCCGAGCGGATTTGTTGCAACAAATCCAATGCTCGCAAAGACGATACCACGGTTTTTATCGCTCCCACTGCCGTTGCTTTTGCAGAAAAACTGCGTACCGTGCAAGAGCTTTTTCAGTTATCTCTTCCATCTTTTTGGGCGGCATATCTTTCTTAAAGTACTTCTTAAAAGTTTCAACAGGAATTTTTACATACTCTTTTTGATTAGCTTTTTGCTCCTGCATAATTTCAAAGATAGTATCCATAGTGAGTTTCTTTTCATCACTTAACTTATGCATACGCTGTGCCTGAGAAAGTGACGGAGTACAATCTTCACTTTCAATAGTTTCAATTAAGTTGCACTGTTCTTCTTCAGTTAAATATGAAAGTTCAACTGCAGGTGTAAAAGATATTCTTTTTTCATCCACCATATCAAGAAGTGCAGGCTGTAAATTGTTCAATCGTATATATCTCTGAATCTGCATTCGTGAATCGGGCATTGTTTCTGCGAGCATTTCATCACTGCGGAACTTCGTCCCAACTTGTGACGAAGTTAAATCAGTCCTTGCACCTTGCTTTTTAATTGCATCGTGTTTCATTTTATACGCACGGGCTTTTTCACTCGGTAAGATTTTTTCTCGGCTGAGATTGCAGTCAACAAAATTTATTACCGCTTCTTCTTTTGAAAATTCTCTGACATAAACAGGAATAGTTTCAAGATTTAATTCTTTTGCAATCTGCCATCGTCTGTGACCGGAGATGATTTCATAACCGTTATCAGACTTGTTAACAATCACCGGAGTGATAATTCCGAACTCCATAATGCTGTCACGAAGCTCATCGTATTCACTTTCATCAACACTCTGAAACGGATTGTTTTCAAACGGGTGTAGTGAATCAAGATTTAAATATTCAATTTTTTCATTTGACATAAATTTGTTTTTCCTTTCTTAAGATTTTAATTTTTGAGTTTCAAAAAGTTGTTTTTACATTTTGCTAAAGCATTTTTTCACTTCCTTTATTTAAAATTTTTGCATTTAAAAATCCTCGTAGTGAAACTTAAAGTACAAGGATATGTATTTAGGTTGATTTGTTTGGTAGGGGTGTGGTATAATTATTTCGACAAATAAGAATTTGATGGAGTGTGTAGAGATGGATATAAAAGAGAAACAATCATTGGTGATTCAAAAAGTTAATAGAGATACTGAACTTGCAAAACGCTTGTTGGACTTCATTAAAAATTTCTCATGGTTAGAAGTTAAAGAACATACTATGCGTACAATTGAAAATTGGGAATTTGAGGCGTGGGAAACTCCTTTTGTCGCAATGGTTGACGACTGTATTGTTGGAATGGTAACTATCATGAAATCTGACTATTATCCGTTACCGGAAATATTTCCGTGGATATCAACTTTGTTCGTAAGCGAAGAATATCGTGGTAATAGAATCAGCGAAAAACTTATTAATTTCGCAAATCAGTATGCAAAAGAGATTGGTTTTGACAAAACATATATTCCAACAGAATATATCGGCTTATATGAAAAATTCGGATATTCTTATGTTAGGGATGTCGTTAATTACGGAAACGGTATAGACCGCCTGTATGCTAAAGAATTAAACTGATTTTATTCGACAAATGCCAATTTGTCGAAACGCATTTTAGACTGCTCTCATTTTTTGAGGGCAGTTTTCATATATCAAAACTGCCCATAATGAAAAAATAGTGGAATATCTTTTCAATATTTTGCGAGCCGAAGAAGAAATGCGTTGTTTCATCAGCTTTTCGCATTTGCACAAACTGCCTTATATACTTAAAGTTACTGCTAACTTAATTAAAGAATATTTTTCTTCTTCTCGGTCGGTATATATATTAGTCTTACTCTACTCAGTCTTATTACTTGCGACTTTTACGGTGACCTGATGCGTGTTTTCGGTATATCTAAAACATATAGCTTTGCAGGTTTGCCTTTACCCTGATATTTACGGCGAAGTAGATTATGTTTTTCAAGCTCACGCTGTAATCTTGTTGCTTTGTCATGTCCGCAACCGAGCATTTCACTTGTTTCGGCAATAGTGTAAAAGATAAATACTTCCCCGTTTTTATCACACCAACCATTTATTGCAGATAAATTCATTCTGTCGAGCATTAAGCCGTAAAGCAGTTTTGCTTCTGCAGATAGGCCTTTGTATTTATCCGTAAATAACACCTTCGGCATTTTGAAGAAGATTTTGCTTTGAGGTTCTTCATAAACGATATCAATGTTCAGATGCATCACACTCCTCGGGTTTAATGCTTGCGATATAATCAACCATTTTTTGCATAACCGCCATTGTTCTTTGAAAATACTCAGAACTCAAAAGTTTCGGATTATGAAAAAAAGTAAATTTATATGATACGATATGATCTTCTACATCCAGTTCTAATGTTTCTAAAAAGCTTTCAACATCGCCGGATGTATCCAAATCTCTCATTTTTGCACCCATTATTCTTATAGATTGAATTACATCAGGTGTAGGATTTTTATATGTTTTTCCAAATATCAAGTTTTCAGTAAGGGATTTTCTTTCTTCCTCAGGAGCTTTTGCGATATCCGCTATTACACCTTCAGGCCTTTTTATTTTACCTGAAAGAATTTCCTCTTTGATGCCCGGAACAGTTTTTTCTGCTGCATCAACACCTTTTGCAAACCGCTCTGCACGGGCAACATATCCTTCACTTGTCTTTGTTTCTTCTGCAATCTTCTGTCTTGTTGTCATTCCGTTTTTCAACAGACCATTTTGGTCAGTTGAAAATTCAGCACCTCGCCGAGCACCGCCGTGAGACATTTTCTCCGCTTCATATCTTTTGCCTATAAGATATTTCTTGTTTTCGGGGGTAAGATTTCTTCTGCCAAGCTGATTGTTGCAAATCCAAGACAACACCTCAAATCTTGATGAAAACTCCTTTTCAACTATTTTGTATTTAAGCTCAGGATGTTCTGACAAAATATGATAGCGATGATGCCCGTCGATGATAAATCCGTTCCAAGTGAAAATGGGGTTGAATATTTCACCTTCGGATAGGATATTGCTTTTCAGCTGTTCATACTCATCAATCGTTAGTGACGGTATGAGCATTTCAAATTCCTTGTCAATTTTTAAGTTTTCCATAATATCAATCTCCTTTATTTGCAGTGATTCAGGTTGATTTTTGACGATTTGCACCTCTGTAAAGGGGTTAATTTTGTCGGCAGGGTAATTTCATTAAGCTCTTGAAAAATCCGTTTAAAACACAAAAAAGCACCGTACGAACTCGAATGGACATAGTTATCCCACATCCAATCGACTTTCGTTACGGTGCTTGGTGGTTTTTCAGCTCTGAAAACAGAGTCCTGCCCCGCTTACGCGATTAAGAAAGTGGGTTCTTTCATCTCTGCAACACTGATATGTAGGTATTTGCTGTGTGTTGCTCTTTTGAAAGATATGTACATTCGACTTCATACGGCGCTTAGAAGATTTTCAGCCTGTAAAGGTCCTGCTCTGCTTGCACGATTTAAAGTCGTTTATTTAATTGTGCTTATGATTATAGAACAAATGTTTACCAATGTCAATGGTTTTTCAAAACTTTTCTAAATAATTGAGGTGTCGGTTTTTAGTCGACACCTCGGAGTGAATTTACTTATTTAATTAGTTCTTCCGACAATTCTTCAACATTATTATAAAGCCAGTTCAAAAAGTTATTTATGAGTTTTGCAATAGCTTTATAAGTGTCAGGAATATCTACAAGTTCATCAGGACGATAATTACACATACAGTGCCAATAATACAGAACATAAGGCATGTTTTTATATCATATTCCGTTAACGGAAACTTTTCTGTAAATTGCCTGATGTACTTTTTCAGTCCGTCTGCATCAATTTCACCTGCAGCACAGGTGGGACTCGAAAAAACATAAGAGGTTATTACATCCAAGCAAATTGGCAAACGACAAGCAGAACTCCAATCTACAACCATAAAATCATTGTTATGTATGATTGCCTGACCTATATGATAATCACCGTGCGAATTGGCATAAGTCAGTTTTTTAGCATCAATATGGAATTTTGATATTTTCTTAAGATGTCGGATTTGTTCTTTCCAAATAGGTATAGTATCCGTGTCTTTTAACATTTTCGCCTTAATGAATTCTTTTTTATATTGCCACACTTTTCTGCGAACTGTTTTGATATCAAAGAAGTCTTTGCCGAATCGTAATGATAATCCCTCGTAATCTTTCAGCAATAATGCTGTCTGACCGAGAAAATCTGCTGATTTGATGATAAACCAATCAGGTGCAGTATTCATCGACAGTGATTCACCTTCAATAAACTGTTGAACAGTAAATTGAAATTCAGGTGTTTTTACCACATAAGCATCGTATTTACTTCTCAGGAATCTTGCAACTTTAATTCCGTGATTATACAGATATTCGGCAAGCTCACCTTCATTTTTTACATTTTCCATATACAAAGGCAGAACTTTAACTATGTATTTATCGATATCTGTGTTAATTAAATAAAGCTCCGTGCCAAAATGCTTATCAAGAAGCTTTATGTCAGACACTTTCAAATTAAAATTATTTTCTATTATATTTTTATTCACTGTTATTCCTCCAAATATTTATGTTAACAATATCTGAAAAATGGGTGCAAAAATGCCGTAGAAAGCAACCCTCTTTTGTGGGTACTTCCTACGGCTGATTTTAAGCATAAAAATAACACACCCTAAAGTGTGCTACAACCGAAAGTTATAGTATTCACGAAAGGTTACTTTAAAACGGCACAACAACATAGAGGCCTATGTCTCGATAATCGTTTGCACCACATATTCAGTTTAAGATACGATTACCTCATAAAAAACTTTCATACAATTGTTCTCCTTTCGGAATCTGCTTTTGCAGATTTATTTGAATTTATTATAGCATAAATAGTATGCCTTTTCAATAACAAAAATGAATATCACATTGATTGAAACAACAGATAAAGTGTGTTAAAATATATCCATACAATACTGAGCATAAAAAGTCAGGAACTATCATTACTTTTGCTTTATAATTTAATCACACAATGAGGTGAACAACATGGATTGGGTTACAGGCATACAGAATGCAATAAACTATATTGAGAACCATCTGACTGATGAAATTGATATGGAGCTTGTTGCAAAAGAAGCGGCTTGTTCGGGATTCTATTTTCAAAGAATTTTTAGCATTTTATGTGGTATTACTTTAGGTGATTACATCAGAAACAGACGGCTTACACTTGCCGGCAATGAGTTGTGTGCTACTGATGCCAAAGTAATTGATGCTGCATTGAAATATGGGTATGAAAGTCCTGAAAGCTTTACAAGAGCATTTACAAAATTTCACGGTATAACTCCGTCTGAAGCCAAAAAGGATGGTTCAAAACTCAAATCTTTTTCTCGCCTTACTGTGAAAATTACATTAAGCGGAGGAAATATAATGGACTACAAAATCGTAGAAAAAGAGGCTTTTGATATTATTGAAAAGGTTGAAGCACATACTGTTGAAAATTCAGAAAACGCCAAGAGCATTCCCAACTTTTGGACACGTTCTCACAAAGACGGAACCGTTAAGAGATTAACAGAATTAACGACAGACAAAACCTTCATATTCGGTGTGTGCTATGGAAATCTTCCCGAAAACGCAAAGACCTTTGATTATTCAATCGCAGCAAAATGTGATGAAAATACTGAGATACCCGAAGGCTTCAGAAAAAACACTATTCCAGCAAGAACATGGGCGGTGTTTGAGTGTAAAGGTGCAATGCCGAAAACTATGCAGGATATGTGGCACAAAATTGTTTCAGAATTCTTCCCGACATCAGGTTATGAACCTACTTATGAAATGGATATTGAGGCTTATACCGAAGGTAATATGGGACGCCACGATTACCGTAGTGAAATATGGGTGCCTGTTGTAAAGAAATAAAGTGAAAAATCCGCATCGTAGCAGAGTGCTATGGTGCGGATTGCTGCTGTTACAGTATTGTTTTTGACTGTTTCGGAATATAGTTTTTATTTAATTTATTCACGGTTATCTTTTGGTGGTGTTGAAAAAAATTCAGGATAATCCATTAGTGGTTTTGATGTAACTTCTCTATAACCAATTATCCATTCTTTCGGCCAATTTCTTGGCAACAAAACCTGTTCTGCGCCACCTGCCAATACAGTACCTGTATTGAGTGTAACCGGTGCGACTAATCCCACATGAATTTTTGTTCCAATAGGTACAAGTATTTTTTCTTCAACAAGTCTGGTATTTAACCATTCAGGTTTTAGTGCAAGTCTTATTTTCACATCAATCCTTGATTCTGCAAATTCAGTTGATGCATAACCGCCATTCCATGTTGCTCCCTTGTTTTTGCTGTATCCTCTACCGTACGTACGATACAAAACAATCTTATCAGTCGTTAGATATGTTTTATATTCACCATTTAGGAAACTTGACACTACTTCATCGGGAAGTGTGTCTTTTTTTATTTCTCTGACTTTTCCTGTTAGGTCTGTCTTATATTTTTGATTGGTTAATCCTGATGCAAAGCCTAATCCTTCTTCAATTAATTCTTTTATGTTCAACTTATAATTATCCTCCTTTGTTACAACGATTTTACTTACAATAATACTGAATTATTGTAAGATAAAAAAAGGATAATATCTAATTATCTTGTTTTTATTATAGTTGTGGAGAAGCGAAATGAATTCTTTTAAATTTGTGTGTAGAGATGACGAAACTAATACTGTAATTGATGCTCTAAAAGAAAACCATATTGTTCTGTTTCATTGTCAGACAAACAGCGGACTTACTCATTTCTTAAAACATGTAATGAAGTTATTATGGGACGAAGAAACTGTGTGTTTTTATATAGATGGAGAAGCACAAACTACAATTTCTGAACAAATTATTGGTCAAACAGTTTTATTTTCAAAAGATGATTCGATAGAACAAAATAAAGCAACAAAACTATTAAAAAAACGAGATAGTGGTGATGTTGTTTTTAATGTAATAACATCCTGCTTATATGCACTTGATGTAATACCCACATTTCCAAATATCGGAACAATTGCTAATGCATTAATTACATCAATTAAAGAAACTATTGATGTAGATCAAGAACATATAAGTGACTTTAAAACAGAAAAAGCCGTTATTCATTTTTTCACAAAATTAAAAGATAAAAAAAAGAAGGATATTATTCTTCTAATTGACAATCCACAAAAACTAACATCAGATGAGTATTCCTATTTGCATATCTTAATAAAACGTTTTCGTGTTAGAATACTGATACCGTTCAATACGGAAACTCTTTCTAGTGAAATTGAATTCATTTCAAAAAATTCAAGTTCTTCAGATTTTTCTCAAGAATCCATATATAAAATAGCGAAAGAATTTGAACGACCAGATAACAAATTGATTAAGGCATTATATAAATGCTACGGAGCTGATTTTGTTCCAACGAAACTTGACTATTATGAAAAAGTAGATAGAAATATTCACATTATAATGGCTGATATTTTAGGCTTACCTATTAGCATAAATGCTATAGATGATAGGTTACATTATCTACTTAAAGTGTTAGTGGTAGTAGGTAGTTCGGTCCCTGAGTCTGTTTTGTTTCCTGTTTTACGAATGCAAAACATCAAGAGTATGGAGTTAACTGATTCTGAACTTAAAGCAAGGTGTAATTATGCTCAAGAACTTGGTGCACTAAAAATGGATTTTAGTGGCATAATACAGGAGCCAGTATATACTATAAACAAACAGTTATCAATAAATAGTATTAATCAAATCAGTTTTGTGGAAAAACAAAGTATAGTCGCTGCAACAATACAATCTATGGATATTCAAATAGATTCATTAAGTCCCTCACTCTTAGAGTTTGCAATTTCTCATCTCGAACATGATTATACTCACGCTAAAGAATACATTTTGGCTCATGCCAATCAACTTTACAAAAAGAAACAGTATTCATTATTATATTTGGACAAACTAAATTATTTTGATAGTATTAAAGAACTTGTTTTTGTTGCCGGCATATATTATGACCATGGAGTTTATGATAAACCTTATAGGCTATTAAAAGCTCATAATGAATATTCTAATGAGCTAAATTATAAGATAGCACAAGCTCTAATTTGCGAAAGGTTACATACTGATAACTATGTACAACAACTTGAAATTCTTGTTGACAGCATTGAAGATTTTGAAAAAAAGTGTCTTTTAGTTGCAGTTTTATTTGTTGCTTATCTAAATACAGATAATTCACAAAAATATAAATGTGTATTTGATAAAAATCACAAATATTATTATTTAAACTTTGTCCGTTGCAACAACTATTATTATTTATTACGCAATGTTTCATATTATATGGATGATATAACATCAGCCATGTATAACTATGAAAAATGCTTGTCAGTATTTTCGGCAAAAGATCCCATTAATTATAACAGAACTATTTCCAATTATATTTGTTTTTTGATGCGTAATGGTATTAATGAACGAGCTAAATGCCGTTTGCTTCAAATCGCAAAGGAATCAAAAAAAATTCTTGATTATAACGACCCAACGTATCTATATTTAAATAACAATTACGGCATATACTTAATGAAGTATACCGATGAAGATCCTTCTGCGTATTTTTTAAGCATTCCTTTTTCTACAGGAACCACAGAAACACCTTACATATATGCTCAAGTGAATTTAGCATTATATTATTTGAAGTTTGATCCAATATTAGCACTTCGCACATTAGATAACATAGAAGTTATTGTTCTTAATTCTAGTGTTCCTCGCACTAAACAATTTTATGTAATAAATAGAGCTTTAGTTGAGTATGCAAATGGGATTTTTCCAAAAGAATGCTTAAAAGAAATCACAGATAAACCTCTTAGAGGAAATGTTGAGTATGCAAAAAGTTTATGCGAAAAATATTATAGTTTTCAAAAAAGCAAAACAGAGTTCGATATCAAGATGATTGACGAACTCTGTCTCCCAGGTTATATTTTTTATAGATATTTCCCTTTTGGAGAGTTGTTAAGTTAACTTGGACAAACCCAAATCAAGAATATGCTTGATAATTTCTTCATAAGAATTGAAGCCACTTTTTAGAAAACTAGCAACAAAACCACCTCGTTGACCTAGATTCATAAGGGCATTTAACTCTAAGAAGTAAGGAATACCTGTGCTTTCTTCAACAATAAAGTCAAGCCTAGCATAATCGCAGGGTTGTGCTTCCTTAAAATAAGACTTTGCAAAATGGATAAGAACCTTGTTCAAACTTTCATTTTCACTTATAAATCTTGACATGCCACCATCGGTAAAACGTTTTTGTGCATTTGTAATTATGTGACCTTTTTTTGTTGATGTTTGAAAATGAGGAATAGCCACAATCGGTTCCTCGTCTTTATATGAATTCATAATTGGTACGCCATAATATACTCCGTTGATGTATTCTTCTACAATAATTTCAGTGTTCAATGAAAAAAATTCATTTGCCTTATCTAACACATTTTCCCAGTTTTCGCACAAACAAGATTCATCAATTCCCAATGATGCACTTCCGAAGCGAGGTTTTACAAAATACGGACCGGGAAAGGGTGCGATTTTACAAAGAGGATATTTAGGAGAAGCCACAACCCATTTTGCAGTTGGAACATTTATATGTTCAGCTAATTGCTTTGACATACTCTTATCTTCAATCAAAGCTCGAATGTTTGGAGCAGCTCCAATATATGTAATTCCATAATATTCGCAAAGAGATTGTACAAAAACTTCACTATTTCTGAACCCCAGTCTATTATATACAGACCACACTAAATCATATTTGTCATGATTTGTTATTAATTCGTTTACATCGTTACTTGAAACAAAATCATAATTATTATTAACAAGAAAGTTATAAATTGGAATATGATAAGTTTGTGCATAAAACTCTTCTTCAGGTGTACTAGTTTGAATAAACTCTCCATTTGTTGGTGCAAACTGTGCTAAAAATAAAATTTTGGCCATATTTTTTACTCCTAAAGTTTTTAAGATAATTAGATATTATCCTTTTTTTCTTACAATAATTCAGTATTATTGTAAGTATATATAACTCTCCTCGAAATTCTGTTAAAATGAATTTGCGAACACATTTTCAAAATTCCGAGGAGTGATCAAATGAAAAGTATAAAAACAGCAAGTGATGAATTTATACAAATCATCCAATCCACAAAAAATTTATCCGATAAAACGATAACAGCTTACCGTTCGGATTTAAAAGATTTTCAGGTGTTTCTGCAAAGTAATGAGCTTGATGAAACAGTTATCCTGAAATATGTGCAAGTGTTATCTAAAGAGAGAAGTCTAAAAGATAACACAATTTGCCGAAAGTTAATTACGCTGAAAATGTTTTTCAGTTTTCTTTATGAGCAAGGTTATACTGATGTAAACTACTATCAGAATCACCATTTCCGTTATAAGAAAGAACGAAGATTGCCCAAAACGTTGGCAATTAAAGAAACATCAAAGCTGATCACATATTTAAGTAACTGTGCCGAAAAGGAAACAACTTCTTTTGATTTGTGGAAGAATTACCGCAATCTTGCATTAATTGATATTCTGATAAGTACCGGCATACGAATCGCCGAAGCCTCAAATATTTCACTTAGTGATGTGATTTTTTCTGAACGAACTATTCTCATACACGGCAAGGGGAGAAAACAGAGACTTATCTACATATCCTGTAACGACACTTGGAACAATCTTACCCGGTGGCTGAAAATCCGTAAAAGCAGAGCAACTAATACAGATAAAATATTTGTAAACCGTTTTGGTGAACAGCTAAGCATACACGGTATAGAATATATTTATAATTCAACAAAAAGAGCCTGTGGAATAAATGAGAAGTCAACACCGCACTACTTGCGGCATACATTTGCTACTAATCTTCTTGCAAACGGTGCAGACTTACGCTCCGTTCAGGAAATTCTTGGTCACAGTAGTGTTGCGACAACAGAGATATACACTGAGGTAACAACCAAAAGAAAGAAGCAAGTGCTTAATAAATATAACTATAGAAACAAACTGTAATTAATGCTTTTTTTCTTATATATAAAGTGTTGAAAACCGTAAAAAGTAACACAAAAATTTAAATGTTTTTGAAATTTTTCGGAATGACAGTTGTGACGCAGATATTTTGTTGATTTTGCCAAGTAAATTGTATTTATACATATTAAAAATATCGCAATATAGTTTTATGTTCAAGGCTACTTGCAAAAATGCTTGTTTTTTTGACAAAAACGCTTGACTTTTGTCGTTGTAAACTTGCAAAATGGATTACTTTGAGAAGTTTAGAATGAATAATGAAAAAATCCCCGTTGTTGCAGGTGTTCTTCAACAACGGGGATATGTTGGTTTTAATTGAATTGTATACATATAGCAAGTTTGGAATTGGTGTATGAAGCTGAAATAATTCCATTCATACGCTCTACAAGAGTTCTTGCTATTGAAAGACCCAATCCTGTAGAGGTTCGTGCGTTTTCTACGGTGTAAAATCTGTCAAAAAGTTTTGCAACCTGTGTTTCATCAAGACCTGTGGCAGTGTTAGAAAAAGTTATTTCACCAAAGTTATTCAAAACTATTTGCAAATCACCATCGCTATATTTAACGGCATTACTCAAAATATTTCCAAAAATTCTTGAAAGAGCTGTTTTGTCAAGATTTCGTACAATTCTTTTTTCGGTTATTATTACTTCAGGAGTTATATTTTTTTCTTTCAGTGCTCCGTAATAAGCAGCAATTGTTTCTTCAAGCACATAATTTACACACACCTCTTCATTTTTGACTTCATCATCCTGTGAAATAATGAGTGAATACCTGAACAATTCTTCCGTTAAATGTTTGAGGGTATCTGTTCTGTCTTCTATAATACCAAGACATCTTTCAACATCTGTACTTTTTTCTTCGTTTTTTAGCAGTTCGAGATAGCCACAAATTGCGGTAAGAGGAGTTCTTAAATCGTGAGCAATATTTGTAACGGCGGTCTTAAGTTCTGTATTACCTT
>CALBQZ010000029.1 GCA_937899735.1 uncultured Clostridia bacterium
CAGTTGCTCAGGCTAAAACACCTGTTATGGACAAATTAATGGCAGAATGTCCTTTTGTAAAAGGTAATGCCAGCGGAATGGCAGTAGGTCTTCCGGATGGACAGATGGGTAACTCTGAAGTAGGTCACTTAAACATGGGTGCAGGACGTATTGTATACCAGGAACTTACCAGAATTACAAAAGAAATTCAGGATGGAGATTTCTTTGAAAACGAAGCATTATTGGCTGCTTGTAAGAATGCGAAAGAAAATGACTCTGCACTTCATATGTTCGGTCTTCTTTCTGATGGTGGCGTACACAGCCACAATACACATTTATACGGACTTCTTGAACTGGCTAAGAGAAACGGTCTTTCTAAAGTATATGTTCATTGTTTCTTAGACGGACGTGATACACCTCCTGCAAGCGGTAAAGAATATGCAGAACAGTTAGAGGCTGAAATGGCTAAAATTGGTGTAGGTAAAATCGCATCCGTTACAGGCCGTTACTATGCTATGGACAGAGATAATAACTACGACAGAGTAAAATTAGCTTATGATGCTTTAACAAAAGGCGAAGGCAACACTGCAGTTTCCGGCCCGGCAGGTATCCAGGCTTCTTACGATGCTGAAAAAACAGACGAATTCGTAGTACCTACAGTAGTAGTAAAAGACGGAACAGCAATCGGAACTATCAAAGAAAAAGATTCCGTAATTTTCTTCAACTTCCGTCCTGACCGTGCAAGAGAAATCACAAGAACTTTTGTTGACCCTGATTTCACAGGATTCCAGAGAAAAGAATTTTTCCCACTTTATTATGTTTGTATGACTCAGTATGATGCGGAAATGCCTAATGTAAATGTTGCGTATAAGCCTCAAACACTTACAAACACAATGGGTGAGTACCTTTCAAAACTTGGTAAAACTCAGCTTCGTATCGCTGAAACACAGAAGTATGCTCATGTAACATTCTTCTACAATGGCGGTGAAGAAAAAGTTTACCCAGGTGAAGACAGAGTTCTTATTGATTCACCAAAAATCTCAACATTTG
The DNA here is from genome assembly GCA_937899735.1 of uncultured Clostridia bacterium. Classification (GTDB taxonomy): domain Bacteria; phylum Bacillota; class Clostridia; order Oscillospirales; family Acutalibacteraceae; genus Fimenecus. The sequence continues at coordinate 1,030 of CALBQZ010000029.1, forward strand.
ACTTAAAGCCTGAAATGAGCGCTTACGAAGTATGCGATGCTGCTTGTAAAGAGATTTTAAGTGGTAAGTATGATGTTGTAATTCTTAACTATGCTAACTGCGATATGGTTGGTCATACAGGTATCTTTGATGCAGCTGTTAAGGCTGTTGAAGCTGTTGACGAATGTGTTGGTAAACTTGTTGATGCTACTATGAAGATGGATGGTGTAATTCTTATTACAGCTGACCATGGTAATGCAGACAAGATGTATGAAGATGATGGTTCACCATTTACAGCTCATACAACAAATCCGGTTCCGCTTGTAGTAGTTGGTAAAGAGTGTACTCTTAAGCAAGAAGGTGGCAAGCTTTGCGACCTTTCACCAACAATGCTTGATATTATGGGACTTGATATTCCAGAAGAAATGAGTGGCGTATCACTTATTGAAAAATAAGACATATAGATTTTAAGCGAGGTCTTTCGGCCTCGCTTTTATCTTTTAATAATATTTATAATATTTCTGTTGATTATAATTTTATAATATTGTATAATTAAAGAACAAATGTGCGTGAGGTAATATATGTTTAAATTAGTAAGTGATTATAAACCAACAGGTGACCAACCACAGGCTATTGATAAGCTTGTAGAGGGTATTGAAAAAGGCTATAACGAACAGACTTTGCTGGGTGTGACAGGCTCCGGTAAGACATTTACTATGGCTAATATAATTGCTAAGCTTAACAGACCAACATTGGTACTTGCACATAACAAAACTCTTGCAGGACAGCTTTGTGCTGAATTTAAGGAATTTTTCCCTGAAAATGCAGTTGAATACTTTGTTTCCTACTATGATTATTATCAGCCTGAGGCGTATATTGCCACAACTGACACTTACATTGAAAAGGATTCTGCTATAAACGAAGAAATTGATAAGTTACGTCATTCTGCAACATCGGCTTTATCTGAAAGACGAGATGTTATAATTGTTGCAAGTGTATCCTGTATCTATTCTTTAGGTGACCCTATTGATTATAAGAGTATGGTTATCTCTTTACGTACCGGTATGGAAAAAAGTCGTGATGATTTCATAAAAAAACTTGTCGAGATTCAATACGAAAGAAATGATATCAACTTTATACGAAATAAATTCAGAGTAAGAGGGGATATAGTTGAAATTTTTCCTGTTTACTCAAATGATACTGCAATAAGAGTTGAGTTTTTCGGTGATGAAATTGACAGAATCAGCGAAATTAACCCACTTACAGGTGCAGTTAAAAATGTTGTTTCTCACGTTGCGATTTACCCCGCATCTCACTATGTTGTTTCACCTGAAAAGATGGAGAATGCATTAAAACAGATAAATGACGAGATGGAAAAGCAAGTTGCTGCCTTCGAAAAAGAAGGCAAATTAATAGAAGCACAGAGAATCCGTCAGCGTACAGAATATGATATGGAAATGCTTCGAGAAACTGGTTTTTGTAAAGGTATTGAAAACTATTCTGCTATAATGTCAGGTAGAAAACCAGGTGAGCCACCATTCACATTACTTGACTATTTTCCCGATGATTACGTCTTATTTGTTGATGAATCCCATGTTACATTGCCACAAGTAAGAGGTATGTATGGTGGTGATCGTTCAAGAAAGGACAGTCTTATCAATTTTGGTTTCCGTTTACCATCTGCTTATGATAACAGACCATTGACATTTGATGAGTTTTATAGAAAAACAAGGCAGAAGATTTTTGTGAGTGCTACTCCTGGACCATTTGAGAATGAAAGGAGTTTTCAAGTTGCTGAACAAGTTATTCGTCCGACTGGACTTCTTGACCCTGAAATTTCGGTAAGAAGTACAGAAGGTCAAATTGACGATTTAATATCCGAAATTAATATAAGAGTTGATAAAAAAGAGAGAGTGCTCGTAACAACTCTTACCAAAAAAATGGCAGAAAATCTTACAGATTACCTTTCACAACATGGCATTAAAGTAAGATATATGCACTATGATATTGACACAATTGAACGAATGGAACTCATCCGTGATTTACGTTTAGGTGAGTTTGATGTTCTTGTTGGCATCAACCTTCTTCGTGAAGGACTTGATATCCCTGAAGTCTCTTTAATCGCTATATTAGATGCCGATAAGGAAGGATTTTTACGTTCCGAGACTTCCTTAGTCCAGATTATTGGTCGTGCTGCACGAAATGCAAATGGACATGTTATAATGTATGCTGATACAGTTACAAACTCTATGGAACGAGCAATTAACGAAACCTACCGTCGTCGTGAGATTCAGATTGCATATAATGAAGCTCATGGAATTGTGCCAAAGACTATCACAAAGGATGTTCGTGAGATACTTGAAATATCTACAAAAGAAAAGTTAGGTAAACGTAGGATGAGTAGGGATGAAAAACAAAAACTCATTGCTCAATTAACTGAAGAAATGAAATCTGCTGCAAAAATTCTTGAATTTGAACATGCAGCATATTTACGTGATAAAATTGAAAAACTTAAATCGGAGAAATAAATGAAAGATTTATTTAATGATAAAGGCTTTTGGAAAATCGCATTAAAACTTGCAACTCCAATAGTTCTGCAAAATATACTAATAAGTTCATTCACATTAGCTGACACACTTTTTGTCAGTCAATTAGGTGACGTGTCGTTATCCGCCGTTGGTATGATTGGTCAATGGGGATGGCTTCTCAATATGGTGTTAATTGGTATAAGTTCCGGAACATCTGTTTTTGTTGCACAATATTGGGGAGTAAAAGAGATTAAAAAGATAAATATGACTTGTGGTATTGCAAGTCTTTCTGCAATGATTATTTCGGGCTTATTTACGATTTTTAGTTTGCTTTTTCCAAGCACGGTTGTAAACATTTTTAACAATAATCCTGATGTTGTAGCTGATGGAACTTCATATTTGATAATTGTAAGTCTTTCATACCCAGCAATAGCAATAACAAATATATTATCATCTGTTCTTCGTTCTGTTGAGTCGGTGAAATTGCCAATGTATGTTTCTGCCTTAACAACCGTACTTAATATTTTCCTTGACTACGGAATGATTTTTGGTAAGTTTGGTTTTACTGAAATGGGAATTAAAGGCGCTGCACTTGCAACTTCAATTTCAGCATGGGTCGGTGTATTACTGATTCTTTTGGTTTCGTTGATTACAAAAAACATCCTTTATTCACCTTTAAAGGATACTTTATGCTTTAAAATGTCAGATATCAAAATCTTTTATCGAAAAGCTTTCCCTGTTATTTTTAATGAAACAATGTGGGGAGCGGGTACATTTGTATTTAATATTATCTTCGGACATATGGGATATGAGTATTTTGCAGCAATAACCATTCTGCGAAGTTTCGAAAATATTGCATTTGTGTTCATTATAGGTATCTGTAATGCTTGTAGCATTATGGTTGGCAAATCGGTAGGTAAAGGAAAAATTGAACGTGGTATACAGGACACTAAACGGTTCTTGTTTATATTCCCATTAATTTCCGTTGTGATTGCACTCATTATATATTTCTTCCGTGAAGAATTTATAGGAATCTTTAATATGGGGAACAATATCAGTGATATAACACTAAATTCGGCAATGTCCATAATGGCATTTTATGCTTTTGAGTTTACTATAAGGCAAATTCCATTCCTCATGATTGTAGGCATATTCCGTTCAGGTGGTGACACAGTTACGGGTGTTAAATATGATTTATTCACTCTTTGGGGATTATCTATTCCTGCAACCTTAATTGCTGTATATGTATTAAAAGCACCATTTATTGTTGCATTTGCAGTGATGTATATATTTGAAGACTATATCAAATCGATAATTTGTATTAAATACTATAAGTCTATGAAATGGATTAAACCTGTTACAAATGAAGGTATAATCGGACTTAACAAGTATTGTAAAGAGAAAGGTATAAACAATGGTACATGATAAAATAATTATCAAAGGTGCAAAAGAGAATAATCTCAAGAACATCGATGTTGAAATTCCAAGAGATAAGTTAGTTGTTTTAACAGGTGTTTCTGGTTCAGGTAAATCTTCGTTAGCATTTGACACAATATATGCTGAGGGGCAAAGACGCTATATTGAGTCTTTGTCTTCCTATGCACGTATGTTTTTAGGACAGATGGAAAAACCAAATGTTGAATCTATCGAAGGACTTTCTCCTGCAATTTCTATAGACCAGAAAACAACATCAAAAAACCCCCGTTCAACGGTTGGTACTGTAACTGAAATATATGATTATCTTCGTCTTTTATTTGCAAGAATCGGTGTACCTCATTGTCCTGTTTGTGGAAGAGAAATTAAACAACAAACTGTTGACCAGATTGTTGACAGTGTTCTAAGTTTACCAGAAGGAACAAAATTTCAAATACTGTCTCCTGTCGTCAGAGGTAAAAAAGGGGAGCATGCAAAAGAACTCGCAAATGCTTTGAAAGCAGGTTTTGTACGTGCAAGAATTGACGGAGAAGTTACCGAATTGTACGAAGATATGAAACTTCCAAAAACATATAAGCATACAATTGAAATTATTGTAGACCGTTTAGTAGTTAAAGAGGGGATTCGTGCAAGATTAGCGGATTCAATTGAAACAACTACTCAACATTCAGGTGGTAATGTTATCATAGATGTTATTGGAGATAAGGAATATTTGTATTCGCTTAATTATGCGTGTCCTGAACATGGAATAAGCATTGATGAACTCTCGCCAAGAATGTTTTCCTTTAACAACCCTTATGGTGCTTGTCCTACTTGTACAGGACTTGGTACATTCTTAAAGGTCAATCCTGACCTTGTAATACCCAATAAAAACCTTTCTATAAGTGAAGGCGCAATCTGTGCTTCCGGATGGGGAAAAGCTGATTCTGGGTCAATTGCAGCTATGTATTACAATGCTATAGGTAAAGAATATGGATTTGATTTAAAAACTCCTATTAAAGATATTCCTAAAGAGGGATTAAATGCTATTCTTTACGGTACAACACATAAAATGACAATGAATCGTTCAACATTTTATGGTTCTGGAACATATATGTCTGAATTTGAAGGCGTTATAAATAATCTTGAAAGAAGATATAAAGAAACGACAAGTGACTGGGCAAGGTGGGAAATTGAGCAGGTGATGACTGCTTCTAAATGTCCTGATTGTAATGGTACACGTTTAAAACCTGAAATCCTCTCAGTTACAGTTGGCAACAAGAATATCAGTGAATTCTGTGATATGTCTATATCAAAAGCTATTGATTTCATTGATAATCTCAAATTAAATGAAAAAGAAAAGTTTATTTCAGAATCAATACTTAAAGAGATTAAAAGCAGACTTAATTTCTTGAAGAGTGTTGGTCTTGATTATTTAACATTATCACGTTCGTCAGGTACTTTATCCGGTGGTGAAAGTCAACGAATAAGACTTGCAACACAAATTGGCTCAATGTTAATGGGCGTTGTTTACATTCTTGATGAACCAAGTATAGGATTACATCAAAGAGATAATGATAAGTTAATCGAAACACTAAAACGTCTTCGTGATTTAGGTAACACACTCATTGTTGTTGAACACGATGAAGATACAATGCATAATGCGGATTATATCGTTGATATTGGACCTGGTGCAGGTATTCATGGTGGCGAAGTTGTCTGCTCAGGAAATTTTGATGATATTATTAAGTGTAAGGAATCACTTACCGGAGCATATCTTTCAGGCGAAAGAAAGATTCCTATACCAACTACACGCAGAAAAGGTAACGGAAACACGCTTACTATTAAAGGTGCTAAAGAGAATAATCTCAAGAACCTTTATGTTGAGTTTCCGTTGGGCTGCTTTACATGTATCACTGGAGTCTCAGGTTCAGGTAAATCATCGCTTATTAATGAAATCCTGTATAAACACCTTGCAAATGAACTTAATGGTGCTAAGAAGCCTGTTGGAAAATTTGACGACGTAGAGGGATTGGAACATCTTGACAAGGTAATCAATATTGACCAATCTCCAATAGGCAGAACTCCACGTTCAAATCCTGCAACATATACAGGGGTCTTTACAGATATTCGTGAATTATTTGCTCAGACACAGGAAGCAAAAATGCGTGGATATAATTCAGGTAGATTTTCATTTAATGTCAGAGGTGGACGCTGTGAAGCTTGTCAGGGTGATGGAATAATCAAAATTGAAATGCATTTTCTTGCAGATGTTTATGTCCCTTGTGATGTTTGCAAAGGTTCAAGATATAATCGTGAAACTCTTGAGGTAAAATACAAAGGCAAAACAATTAGTGATGTTCTTGAAATGACTGTTGAAGAAGCATTGATTTTCTTTGATAATATTCCTAAAATCAAGAGAAAGTTACAAACATTGTATGATGTTGGTCTTGGTTATATACGTTTAGGGCAATCTGCAACAACATTATCCGGTGGTGAAGCTCAACGCGTCAAATTGTCAACAGAACTTTCCAAGCGTTCAACTGGTAAAACTATATACATTCTTGATGAACCAACAACAGGTCTTCATACTGCAGACGTTCACAAATTAATTGACGTATTACAAAAGCTTGTTGATAATGGAAATAGTGTAATTGTTATCGAACACAATCTTGATGTTATTAAAACAGCAGACTATATTATCGACCTTGGTCCAGAAGGGGGCGATAAAGGTGGAAAAATTATCGCAAAAGGTACACCAGAAGAAGTTTCCAAAAACAACAAATCATATACGGGTAAATATTTAAAAAAGATTTTTAAATAAAATTAAACTGTAAAAATAATTTTATTTAAAATTAAATTATTCTATAAGTTTAAATGGAGTATGAATTATTCATGCTCCATTTTTTGTTATTTAAATTTAAGGAGATAGGGTGTTGAAAACTTTTGATAATTGTTGACAATGTTGAAAACTTGTGATATAATTATACAAAATAAATATTTTGTATCAAATAGGGGAAGAAATATTATACAAAATTATGGGAAATATGAGAAAAAATACGTAATGAGTCCATTCTTCCTTATTCTCAGCAAAATCTCACTTATAAAAGTGAATCCATATTGTATATGTATCTTTAACTTATAATTAATAATTAATTATTTTGAAACATAGTCTTAATGTTTTAATTTTACTAATCTAATAATTCTATTCTTATTTACCATTACATTGTTTTAAAAATTATTATCAGATTATGTTTTATTTACTTTGCGTATTTTTGTATTTAGATTATTATAATTTAAACGATACATTATATGATTTAAATATGATTATCTGATTTTATAATCTGACAATGTTTATACATTGTTAATCATACTAATTTAAATTTTATCGTTGCATAATTCAGTTGGTTGTTGTTTTAGTTTATTACCTGTTAAGTATCATTATTTGCTATTATAATAAATCTTATGTTATAATTATTTAAACGTTTTACGTATGTTTTGTGAAACAGTTTCACGGAGGTTATTTTATTATGAAAAGAATAAATTTTACGGGTTTACCAATTATCATCAAGGACTTTTTAGTTTATCTTGATGTTATTAAAAACAAATCCACACTTACTATTGAAGAGTATAGTTCAGACTTAAAACTATTCTTCAAATTTCTGAAATACTATAGGGGTCTCGTCCCCTCTTCTATTGAATTTGATGAGATTGACATCCTTGATATAGATGAACCTTTTGTCAGGAGCGTTACATTAAATGATGCTTATGCTTTTCTTTCATATTGCAAGAACGAAAGAGATAATCAGGAAGCTGCGCGTGCAAGAAAGGTGTCCTGTTTAAGAACGTTCTTTAAATATCTCGATAAACAAAAGAATATAATTGAAAACAATCCAATGGAAGTTTTGGATTCTCCAAAGCTAAAAAAATCCCTCCCCAAGTATTTAACACTTGAAGAGAGTATAAAACTATTAAAATCAGTTGATGGGAAGAATAAGGAACGTGATTATTGTATATTGGTATTCTTTTTAAACTGTGGATTACGTTTATCGGAACTTGTAAGTCTCAATTACAATGACATAAGAGATGACCACACTTTAAGAGTTACTGGTAAAGGTAATAAAGAAAGAACAATATATTTAAACGATTCATGTCTTGATGCATATGCACAATATATGGCCGTACGTCCTGTTGATGGTGTTCTTTCAACAGATAGAAATGCTTTATTCTTAAGCAATAGAAATAAGCGCATCAGTCCTAAAACTGTACAACATATTGTTTATGACACACTTGAAAAATGTGGTCTTGAAGGATATTCTGTACATAAATTAAGACACACAGCAGCAACTCTTATGTATCAGCACGGTGATGTTGATGTTCTTGTTTTAAAAGATATTTTAGGGCACGAAAATCTTGGAACAACAGAGATTTATACACATATTATTGATGAACAATTAAAGAAAGCATCAGAATCAAATCCACTTTCACAAATTAAAATTAAACAATCTACAAAATATTAAACTTTTGAATTATTATTGTTACAATCATTGAGTTTATCAAAACACAGATTATATCTATAACAAATAAAATTAAGAATCGTATCAAATACAGCTTAATGGTTATGTCGTCGGCTGTATTATTCTTTGTTATAAGTTTTAAAATATATGTGCTCATATAAACACTTTCATCGCATGCAAATATAAGAGCTGATGTTGAAGCGGCGTAAAAAGGAAACAAAATAATCAAGCACATCATTATCCCTTTTAGTTTAAACTCGCAATAGATATAACTACTTAAAAATCCAATAAATAAACATTTTAATATAGGTGGAAATATTGCTAAGGGCCTTCCTACAGCACTCGTTCCTATAAAAAATGTTAGTAAAAAATATATAATTTCTACTTTTACTAGGAATAAAAACAAATTTAAAAAATTATTACTTTTATATATTGCTATATAACGGCTAACAATATCTAATCCAAAATCATTATTATACTTAAAAAGCAAACAACCGAGAAAAATTGATAGTATAGCAATTATAGAAACAATTATTTTATGTTTGTCTTGCAATATTGCATTTGACTGTTTTTTAATATCAGTTTTATTTCTTTTTTTTGTGAATTTTCTTAGGTTTATTACTCTTGTCATATTTTTATCCTTATTTTATAAAAATTAGCTATCTCTTTTTAGTGTTTGCACTGATAATTCCACCTACAGTGGAACAAATAATAATTATTAAAAACAGTATCAATGTCTTTTCATTAAGTTTTCCGTCGGTAAAAAACAGCATTAATACCGTTATAAATAAAAGTGTTATAAATGAACAAATAAATCCGGATATAAAACCTTTAAAATTACATTTTTTTGCGGAGATAAAACCACCTATAATACTTCCTAATCCAACACAACCACAAAAATAGACACCGGTATATGATGGGAAATTTGCTGATTTTGAAAATATATATGAAACGAATAAAGATAATAATACAATTGTAATAATTCCAATTCCAGACGAAAATAAAAGTCCAAGTAAATTACTAATTGGAATTGATAAGCTAACTTTTCGTTTTGATATTTTCTTTTTTAACATAGAAAAACCCCTCACATTCAATAAAGAATATGAGGGGAAAAATATTTTTATGTTAATTATTCAGCATCTTTATCTTTTTTAGATTTCTTTGCTTTCTTTTCCTGCATTGCAGCCTTAGCAGCTTCACGCTGTGCCTGAATCTTTTCGTTAGCTGTGTGATTTGTCTGGATAGCATATTTCTTAAACTTAATCTTTACTCTATCAGAACCTGTTTCGATAACAATTGTGTCGTCCTTAACAGATACAACCTTACCACAAATACCGCCTATTGTTGTGATTTCATCACCAATCTGTGTGTTTTCACGAATTTCCTGTTCCATTTTTTGCTGTTTCTTCTGTGGTCTGATTGTGAAAAAATACATAGCAGCAAAAAGAGCAGCCATCATTAAAATCATTGGCATCATATCGCCTGTAGAACCACCCTCAGCAGGTGCACCCATCATAGCAAAAGTTAAAAAGTTTGTCATTAGTGTTTCCTCCAAAAGATTTAAATATAACTTTTATATTATAACTAACAAATTTATAATTTGCAAGCATATTTACAAATTTTAACAATATTATATTCTTGTATCCAATCTGTCGACATATTTTGCATAAAACTCATCAAAAATATCATTATCTAATGCTTCACGAATTCTTGCTAAAAGATTATTATAGAAATACAAGTTATGCATTACGCAAAGTCGCATTGCAAGCATTTCCTGAGCTTTAAAAAGATGTCTTATGTAAGCTCTCGAATGTTTTTGACAAGTTGGACAATCACATTCAGGGTCTATTGGTAAATCGTCCTTTTCATATTTTTTGTTATTGATATTAATGATACCTGCATCAGTAAAAAGATGACCATGTCTAGCATTTCTGCTTGGCATAACACAATCAAAAAGGTCAACTCCCCTTTTGACTGCTTCAAGGATATTACCAGGAGTACCTACCCCCATAAGATATCTGATTTTATTTGCAGGCATATGAGGTTCAACAGCAGAAATAATACGATACATATCTTCTTTAGGTTCACCAACAGCAAGTCCACCAATTGCATAACCATCAAGGTCAAGTTTTGCAATTTCTTTCATATGTTCAATTCTTAAATCATCATAAGTACAACCTTGATTAATACCGAAAAGCATTTGGTTTTTATTAATTGTATCAGGTAATGAATTAAGTCTATCCATTTCTGCTTTACATCGATACAGCCATCTTGTGGTTCTTTCACAAGATTGCTTTGAATATTCGTACTTAGCAGGATTTTCAACACATTCATCAAAAGCCATTGCTATTGTTGAACCAAGATTTGATTGAATCTGCATGCTTTCTTCAGGACCCATAAAAATTTTATGACCGTCAATATGTGATGAAAAGTACACACCTTCTTCTTTAATTTTTCTCAAAGATGAAAGTGAAAACACCTGAAATCCACCACTATCTGTAAGAATAGGTCCACTCCAGCCTGTAAACTTATGAAGACCACCCATTTCTTTTACAAGTATATCAGTTGGTCTTAAATGCAAATGATAAGTGTTACACAATTGTACTTGACAATTTATATCTTTCAAATCATAGGCAGAAACACCGCCTTTTATAGCACCCTGAGTTGCAACATTCATAAATGCCGGTGTCTGTACAACACCATGCACTGTATGAAATTCACCTCGTCTTGCATTTCCGTTCTTCTTAATAAGTTTGTACATAAAATCTCCTTAATAAATAAACATACAATCGCCAAAACTAAAGAATCTATATTTTTCTTCAACAGCAACTTTATAAGCATCTAAAACTTTTTCTCTATCGTACAATGCTGATACAAGCATTACAAGTGTACTTTCAGGTAAATGGAAATTAGTAAGTAATGCATCAATACACTTAAATTTATAACCAGGATAAATGAAAATACTTGTCCAGTCATCGAATTCTTTCATCTCGCCTTGACTCTGCATTACACTTTCAAGAGTTCTGCAACAAGTTGTACCTACAGCAACAACTCTACCACCATTTTTCTTTGTTTCATTGATTAAATCTGCCGTTTCTTTTGGAATCTGATAATGTTCAGAATGCATTTCATGGTCTTCGATATTGTCAGCTTTAACTGGTCTAAATGTACCTATTCCAACATGCAAAGTTACATAGCCGATTTTGACGCCTTTTTCTTGTATTTTTTTCATCACTTCTTCTGTGAAATGAAGTCCAGCTGTTGGTGCTGCTGCAGACCCTAATTCCTTGGAATATACAGTTTGATAACGTTCTTTATCTTCAAGTTTTTCAGTAATATAATGAGGTAAAGGCATTTCACCAACCTTGTCAAGAACTTCATATATGTTTGAAGCATCGTAACTGAATTTAGCAATTCTGTTACCATTATCGAGTACTTCTTCGATTTTACAAGTTAAAATACCATCACCAAAAGAAAACTCAGTATCAATCTTAGCTCTTTTGCCAGGTCCTGTAATTGTTTCCCACCGGTCATTACCAAGATTATTGAGAAGTAAGAATTCAACAATAGCACCCGTATTCTTTTTCACACCATACATACGTGCAGGTAAAACTCTTGTATTATTAAGAATAAGACAATCACCAGGGTTTAAATAATCAACAAAATCATAGAAATATTTATGCTCTATTGAGTTATCTTTACGTGATAATACCATCATTCTAGAGTGGTCACGTGGTTCAATAGGAGTCTGTGCGATTAATTCTTTGGGCAAATCGTAATAAAAATCAGATTTTTTCATAGTATTTCTCCGTGAAAATATAGAAAATAATAAAAATGTTTGACACAAAGTCACTATATATAGTATAATATCATAGCGATTGAGGCGCAACAAAAATTAGTATCGTTTTTGAAACTCCCAAGAGTTTTTGATAAGACGTGAAAGGGTTTGTTGCCGAAGAAAAACGTAACTTGGGGAATGTTTTTTCTGGTTGTATTATTAACAGTAATATGACTGTCATCATTGATTGATGGAGTGCTTTCGTATTATAGACTTTTGTCAGTAATACTTTTAGTATTTATTTCAGTAATGGTGGCATAATCATTACTGATTTTTTATAACGAATGATATATTATCATTTTTTGGAGGTAATTTCAAGTGAAAAAGTATAATGTTGGTGTAATTGGTGCAACAGGTATGGTTGGGCAGCGTTTTATGACTCTTTTAGATAACCACCCTTGGTTTGATGTTAAAGTATTGGCAGCAAGTCCTCGTTCAGCTGGTAAGAAATATTCAGAGGCTGTTGGTGCTAAATGGTGTATGGATGTAGAAATCCCTGCATCTATGAAAGATATGATTGTTATGGATGCTACTGCTGATATCGAGAAAATCGCATCACAGGTTGATTTTGTATTCTGCGCTGTTGATATGAAGAAGGATGAAATCAAAGCATTGGAAGAAGCATATGCAAAAGCTGAATGTCCTGTTGTTTCTAATAATAGTGCACACAGACATACTTCTGACGTTCCAATGATTGTTCCTGAACTCAATGCTGACCATGCCGCTATTATTCCAGCCCAGAGAAAAAGACTTGGCACAAAACGTGGGTTTATTGCAGTTAAGTCAAACTGCTCACTCCAGAGTTATGTTCCAGCTCTCTTTCCTCTTTCAAAGTTTGGTATTAAAGATGTTCTTGTTTGCACATATCAGGCAATTTCAGGTGCAGGTAAAACATTCGAAACATGGCCTGACATGATTGATAACGTTATCCCATATATCGGCGGCGAAGAAGAAAAGAGTGAACAAGAGCCACTTAAAATCTGGGGTAAAGTTGAAGGCGACGAAATAGTTCCTGCAACATCACCTAATTTCACTGCACAGTGTATCCGTGTTCCTGTTTCAAATGGACATATGGGTGCAGTATTCGTAAGATTTGAGAATAAACCATCAAAAGAAGAAATATTAAATATATGGAAAGACTTTGCAGGTCGTGCACAGGAGTTAGGGCTTCCACACGCCCCAAAGCAGTTCCTTAATTATTTTGAAGAGGATAATATGCCACAGACAAAGCTTCAGCGCGACCTTGAAGGTGGTATGGCAATCTCTATCGGTCGTCTTCGTGAAGATACACAGTATGACTATAAATTTGTTTGCCTTTCACACAATACACTTCGTGGTGCTGCAGGTGGTGCAGTTCTTATGGCTGAACTTCTTTGTGCAGAAGGTTATATGGACTAATTTTCAACTAAGGAGAATTTATTATGAGCAACAATCCTATTTTTACAGGTTGTGGTGTTGCAATAGTAACACCATTTAATGAAGATTTAAGCGTTAATTACAAGTCACTTGAAAACCTTCTTGAATATCACATCTCAAATGGAACTGATTCCATTGTAATTTGTGGAACTACTGGTGAAAGTGCAACACTTACACCAAAGGAACATTCAGATGTTATCAAATTCACATGTGATGTAGTTAACCACAGAATTCCTGTTATCGCAGGTACAGGTAGTAATGAAACAGCATATGCAATTGAACTTTCAAACGATGCTGAAAAAGCAGGTGCTGATGCAATGCTTGTTGTTACACCATATTATAACAAATGCTCACAACGTGGTCTTGTCAAGCACTATGAAGCAATTGCAGATAATACATCAAAGCCAATTATTATTTATAATGTTCCTAGCAGAACAGGTGTAAATGTTCTTCCAAGCACTTATGCTGAGCTTTGTGAACATAAAAACATTATTGCTACAAAAGAAGCAAGTGGGAATATTTCTCAAATTGCTGAAACAATTGCACTTTGTGGTGATAAGCTTGATGTTTATTCAGGTAATGATGACCAGATTGTTCCTCTTATGTCACTTGGCGGTAAAGGTGTAATTTCTGTTCTTTCAAACATCTGCCCTAAACTTGCTCATGATATTCCAACTCTTTATCTTGAAGGCAAAGTTAAGGAAAGTGCAGAATTACAGCTTAAATATCTCGACCTTATCAACGCAATGTTTATGGATGTTAATCCTATTCCTGTTAAAGTTGCAATGAGAATGATGGGCTTTGATGTGGGTCCTCTTCGTATGCCTCTTTGCGAAATGGAAGATGCTAAAACAGCAAAACTTGAATCTGTACTTAAAAAGTATAATTTAATCTAATTTAATTGTTGGACGTGAAAAAATGACAAGGATTATTTTGAGTGGTGCTCTCGGTAAAATGGGAAGAGCAATTACATCTTGTGTTGAAAGCAGAAATGACTGCGAAATTGTTGCTGGTGTTGATTTAGCAACTGGCGAATGTTCATTCCCTATTTTCAAATCATTTAACGAAATTAATATTCCCGCAGATGTGATTATTGATTTTTCACATCCGTCTGTACTCAATGATTTACTTGCTTTTGCAAATAATAAAAAAATCCCTGCTGTAATTGCTACAACAGGTCTCAATGAACAACAGATTGATTCAATTAAAGAAGTTTCAAATGATGTTCCTCTCTTCTTCTCTGCAAATATGTCGATTGGTGTAAGTCTTGTTTCAGAACTTGCTAAAAAAGCTGCAAAAGTTCTTCAGGGTAGTTTTGATATTGAAATTGTTGAGGCACATCACAATCAGAAAATTGATGCTCCGAGTGGAACCGCTTTAATGCTTGCTGATTCAATCTCAGAGGCACTCGATGAAAAACCAGTATATGAATTTGACCGTCATTCAAAAAGAATGAAAAGAACTAAAAATGAAATTGGAATTCACTCTCTTCGTGGAGGTACTATCGTTGGCGAACATAGTGTTGTTTTTGCAGGAAATGATGAAATTCCTGCAAAAAGCGCTTGCGTTTTTTTGCGGAATGAAGTATCATGAAGGATGATCGGGGAGACCCGGCTTAACGGATGAGAGAGGAAGTGCGTCCTATGAATCGTGACATTCTTACCATCATTCAGGAGAATATGCATACTTTTTCCAAGGGACAAAAGCGGATCGCGCAATATATTCTGGATAACTACGATAAAGCCGCTTTCATGACGGCGGCAAAGCTGGGGCGGACAGCGCAGGTCAGCGAGTCGACGGTGGTGCGCTTTGCGGCCCAGTTGGGTTATGACGGGTATCCGCAGATGCAAAAAGCGCTGCAGCAGATGCTGCGCGGCCGTTTGACATCGATCCAGCGGATCCAGGTATCCCGCGACCAGATGAGCGATGATATTCTCGGCAGTGTGATGCAGCGGGATATGGCCAGCATCCACACTGCTATCGAAGAAGTGGACAGGCAGGAGTTTGCCAGAGTGGTGGACATGCTGCTGCAGGCAAAGAACATCTATCTGCTGGGTGTACGGTCTTCTGCATATCTGGCAGGATACCTCCACTTTTATTTCCATTTGATTTTCCCCAATGTGACACTGGTGCAGAACTCCGATGCCGGCGGCACTTTCGAACAGCTGGTGCGTATCGGTGAAGGGGATGTGCTGGTAGGTATCAGCTTTCCGCGTTATTCCAATCTGGCGGTAAACGCGGTGGAATTTGCCAAGAGCCGCGGTGCGCAGGTGATCGCGATTACCGACAGCAAGATGTCGCCGCTGTACAAGGCGGCTGATGCATCACTGCTGGTGCGCAGTGATATGATCTCGTTTGTGGACTCAATGGCGACGCCGTTAAGTCTGCTCAACGCATTGATCGTTGCCGTGGGACGGCAGAGAAATGAGGAAGTTTCCGGTACATTCGCTGAAATGGAGCGGATCTGGTCGGCTTACAGTATATTCGGAAAGACAGAAGATGAGTAAGAAAGTAGTTGTGATCGGTGGCGGT
>CALBQZ010000030.1 GCA_937899735.1 uncultured Clostridia bacterium
TCATTAAGGCATTCATAATAGGACTACGCAATAGATTTTTGTAGGCTAATCTGTAGATCATCTCACATGCCTCCCTCTACTGTCTGCCAATTTCTTCCCACTCAATTGATATGAAATCAAGCACAACAAAACAATCATTGATGTTATGAAACCGATATACAACTTCAAGGCAAATTAAGTTTTGATGCGCTTTCTGACTTGCGGGATAGTCAGAACTGGAGGAAAATCAAATGGAGCATATACCTAATATTGACATGATTCGGACGGGACAGAACATTATCCGTCTGAGGGAGGAAAATAACATGTCAGTAAAAGATTTACAAGATATTTTTGGATTCACAACTCCTCAAGCAATATATAAGTGGCAGCAGGGAGCAACATTGCCGTCTATAGATAATTTGGTAATGTTGGCAAAAGTGTTTCAGGTACATATTGAAGATATCATTGTGACGGATGAATAATTATTAACCCCGGGGTTTTCTCGGGGTTATTTTATATTTGAAGAAATAAGTCATAAGGTTGCCGCCGAATGCCAAAGCACCGAAAAGGTTTGAAAGTGTTACCAACATGAGCATCTTGTTCTGGAAAAGAAGCTTGAAGCATTCTAAGATTGATGTCTGTTGCTGTTCAGGTTCAACAAGACGGACTCTTTCCTGTGCTTTATAGCATTTCGCACTGACTAATGCACCACCAAGACCGAAGATTGCTGCAAATAGAACTGTCATAAGAGCCAAGGAATTACCAGACTGTTTTGCAACAATTTCCATAATCATTGGAATAACGGCACTGAAAATACCAAAGAAAATTGAACCGATTGTTCTTGCTAACTGAACAAATTTATCACGTTCATTGGAATCAGGTGTAACAACGGCAGTCATACCCCAGATAGCAACGTCTTGCATAGTGTAGGTAATATCCCAACAGAGATACATAATTACAAAGTAACCGACACGGAGCCAGAGAAGATTTTCAGCAGTTGAGAAAACTACGAAAATAAGCACGGTGAAAACACCAACCGGTACAGGTGTGTATTTAAGTAATGGACGAAGTTTTTCCCCGGTCTTAAAACGATGACGGTCAACAATTGAACCGATAATCGGGTCGTTAATACCGTCCCAAACTTTCATAAGTATCAAGAGTACACCAACAATGCTGGCAGGGAATTGTGCAATATCAGTAAGGAAATACTGAAAGAAAGAAGCACCGATAAAGCAGTAAACAATATTTTGTCCTGCAAGACCCGCCATAAAGTTGACTTTCTCTTTTTTGGCAATATAATTCATATTTTGTAACACTCCTTTGAAAGAGATTTCTATAATTAAATATTATACTATAAATAAGCTGCTTTTTCTACTGTGATAATCTATAAAAAAACAGGTGAAATTTTTACATACTGACAAAATTAACAAGGTGTTATGAAAATGTAAAATATCTGTTAAGAACTTCACGTTTATTGACAGTTTTTAGTTTTTGCGATATAATTGTATAAATATTAAACATTTGAGTAGCCAAATGTTCAATAAAATAGTTGATAGGGGGCAATTATGGACTGGAAGAATACTTATAATGCAAAAGTCGTAACTGCTGAAGAAGCAATTAAGAATATAAAAGACGGTGACAAGGTTGTTATGTCCTTCGGATGTGGTGAACCAAGGGCCATTGTCCGTGCTATGAGAGAAAATTACAAGGATTTTCACAATGTTGAAGTAATCAATATGCTCCTTTTGGGTGAAACTCCTTGGGTAGATGAAGAAGTTCAAGGTCACTTCAGATACAACTCATTTTTCGCATCAGGAACAAACCGAAAAGCGATTGCATCAGGTGTAGCTGATTTCACAACTTGTTATCTTTCTGAATCCCCAATGGTATTAAGGGAAATTATCAGACCACGAGTTACTGTTATGTCTGTAACACCACCTGATGAGGAAGGTTATGTTTCACTCGGTACAAACTGTGACTATATCGAGACAACACTTGCTCATTGTGAAATAAAAATTGCTCAGGTTAACAAATATGTACCATATACATACGGTGCTGCAAGAAAGCATGTTTCAGAATTTGATTTCTTTGTAGAATACGATGAGGAACTTCCACAAGTACCTGCACCACCACTTTCTGATGTTGAAGTTCAGATTGGTAAAAAATGTGCTTCACTCATTAACGATGGTGACTGTATTCAGTTGGGTATCGGTGGAATTCCAAACGCAATCTGCGAGGAATTAAAGAATAAAAAGGATTTGGGACTCCATTCGGAAATGGTTGGTGACGGTGTTGTTGACCTTATTACAAGTGGAGTTATCAATAACTCAAAGAAAAACATAAACAAAGGAAAGACAATTCTCGGCTTTGCTTTTGGTACAACAAAACTCTTTGATTTCATCAGCGGAAACTCCGATGTTGAAATGATGCCGATGGATTATGTTAACAATCCTGTTGTCATTGCTCAGCATGACAATATGGTTTCAATCAATTCTTGTTTGCAAATCGATTTGCTGGGTCAGGTTGTTTCTGACACAATCGGTCTTAACCAATTCTCAGGTGTTGGTGGACAGGTTGACTTTGTCAGAGGTGCAACAATGAGTAAGGGTGGTCGTTCAATTATTGCAATGCCTTCAACTGCAAAAGGTGATACAATCTCAAAGATTGTTCCTAAAATCACTGACTATTCGGCTGTTACAACAACAAGAAATGATGTTAATTACGTTGTAACTGAATTCGGTATTGCTCAGCTTAAAGGCAAAACCATGAGAGAAAGAGCAAGAGCACTTATTTCTATTGCTCATCCAAATTTCAGGGATGAACTTTGTGAAGAATTTGAAAGAAGATTTAATGAAAAAGCGTTTTAAGGAGATTTCAAAATGGCTATTTACAAAAAAGAGCGATTTGGTATTGCAAGAAAAATTGTTTCAAATATGACAGCAGAAAGCTGGGAGACAATTCCTCACGCTGTTGTAAGTTATGAAGCAGACGTTACTGAATTTATGAAAGAGTACAAAAAACTCAATGAGGGTTGTACTGACAAATCAAAGAAAATTTCAATCAACACAGTTGTTATGAAGATTATCTGCGAAGGACTTATGGCTGCACCTAAAATGAACTGTCATCTTAAATTTGAACGTAAACTTGTTCGTGGTAAGCTTTTATATCATAACCGTGTTAATGTTTCAATGCCTGCACTTCTTCCTGACGGAAGAATGATGACTGTTAATCTTCGCCATATGGAAAGCAAGAGCCTTCTCAAAATGACAGAAGTTATCAACGACACAATGCGTCGTATGCAGAACACAAACATGGACGAGGCTATGTTTGAAGTTTCTATGGATAACACAATCCAAGGACTTAAAAAAGGTAAGATTATGCAGGCAATCTATCGTCTTATCGGTTCAAAGACAGGTAAGCATAAGGTTCGCACATTGAAAGGTAAGGCTAAAAAGCAGTACTACTCAATTCCTGAAAAGGACAGACTTACAAAGAAGGATATTGAACAGGGTACAGTTACAATTTCTAACCTTGGTTCAATTCACCGTGACCAGACCGGTATGTGCTTCCTCCTTGAAATTATTCCACCTCAGGTTACGGCTATTGCTGTTAATGCTGTCAGAAAGCAGCCTACTGTTGTAACGGATGAAAATGGTAATGACACAATCGCAATCCGTGAGATTCTTCCTCTTACAATTGCTTTTGACCACAAGGCACTTGACTATTGTGATGTTCTTCCATTTATGAAACGTCTTGATGAGATTTTTGCAAATCCATCAGTTATTCACGATTGGAAGGGCGAATAATCTGTAAAACAGTAAAAAAATGTATATTTATAATGGTTTGTAGAGCGGAAATGCTTTACAAACCATTATTTTTTTATTATAATACAATGGTATATTTATAAAATGGAGTAATATTCCATTGGCAGAAAGGATGAATGAAATGACATCAACACAAATCATAATTATTGTGACAATCGCTGTCTATCTTTTAGCAATGGTTGCAATTGGTGCGTATTATTCAAAGAAAAACAAAAGTACTGACGATTTTTACCTTGGTGGCAGAAAATTAGGTCCACTTGTTACAGCAATGAGCGCAGAGGCATCAGATATGAGTAGCTGGTTGCTTATGGGACTTCCCGGTGTTGCTCTTGTAGCAGGTCTTGCAGAAGCAACATGGACAGCTCTTGGTCTTGGTATAGGTACATGGATTAACTGGCTTATCGTGGCTAAGAGAATTCGAGTTTATTCACAGAAAATTGATGCAGTTACAATTCCTGAATTTTTCTCAAAGCGCTTTGGTGACAAGAAAAATCTTCTCTCAGCAATTGCTGCAGTTGTAATCATCGTTTTCTTTGTTCCTTACACAGCATCAGGCTTTAATGCTTGCGGAACACTTTTCTCAAGTCTTTTTGGCGTTGACTACTTCACTGCTATGGTAGTAAGTGCGATTGTTATTGTTGCTTATACAACACTTGGCGGCTTCCTTGCAGCATCAACAACCGACCTTGTTCAGTCAATTGTTATGACGATAGCTCTTGTAGTAGTTGTTGGTTTTGGTATTAATTATGCAGGTGGCTGGGATAATGTTGTGGTAAACGCAAATTCTATGCCTGGCTTCCTTGAACTCTTTAATACACATGATGCATCTGCAAATGCAAGTACTGACTATAGTGCATTGACAATTGCTTCAACACTTGCATGGGGTCTTGGTTATTTCGGTATGCCACATATTCTTTTAAGATTTATGGCTATCAATGATAAGAATAAGTTGAAGACATCACGCAGAATTGCTACAGTATGGGTATTTATCTCAATGGCTATCGCAATTCTTATCGGTGTTATCGGTTCTGCAGTTGTTAAAAATGGTGCAGTAGCACTTGATTCTGCAAATTCACAGAGAATCATTATTGAAATTTCAAAGCTTATCAGTGAAAACAATGCTTTCCTTGCTATCGTTGCAGGTGTTATTATTGCTGGTATTCTTGCAGCAACAATGTCAACTGCTGATTCACAGCTTTTAACAGCAGCATCTGCAGTTTCACAGAATATTTTCCAGGAATTCTTCGGTAAAAAACTTTCACAGAAAACAGCTATGGTTGTTGCTCGTTGTGCAGTTATCTGCA
This sequence comes from uncultured Clostridia bacterium, assembly GCA_937899735.1. Taxonomy (GTDB): domain Bacteria; phylum Bacillota; class Clostridia; order Oscillospirales; family Acutalibacteraceae; genus Fimenecus. Next base: position 5,108 of record CALBQZ010000030.1, read on the forward strand.
TCTCAATCGTTGGTGTTATCTGGGCAAAGGATGAAGGTTCAGTTTTTGAAATAGTTTCGTTTGCTTGGGCTGGCTTCGGTGCCGCATTCGGTCCAGTTGTTCTCTTTGCTCTTTTCTGGAAGAGAACAAACAAATGGGGTGCCCTTGCAGGTATGGTTGTAGGTGGCACAATGATTTTTGTATGGAAGTATGCAATCGCAAAACTCGGTGGTGTGTTTGCAATCTATGAGCTTCTTCCTGCATTTATCCTTGCTTCAGTTGCAATCGTTGTTGTTTCACTTCTCACAAAAGCCCCTGAAAAGGAAATCGTTGACAATTTTGAGGCAGTAAAATCAGGTAAAGTTGATTAATCATATAAAAAACATACAATAATACATAGTAAAAGAAGGAATTCTAAAATGCTTAACACAGAAAAAACACTTGAAAAACTTGTTGCTCTCTCAAAGGGCAGGGGCTTTGTTTACGCAGGTAGTGAAATCTACGGCGGTCTTGCTAACACTTGGGACTACGGTCCTTTAGGTGTTGAACTTAAAGAAAATATCAAAAAGGCTTGGAGAAAGAAGTTTATTCAGGAAAACAAATACAATGTTGGTCTTGATTCTGCAATTTTAATGAATCCACAGACTTGGGTTGCATCAGGTCACCTTGGTGGCTTCTCCGACCCACTTATGGACTGCTGTCAGTGTAAAACAAGACACAGAGCAGATAATCTTATCGAAAACTTTGACGGAACTAATGTTGCAGGTTGGTCAAACGAAGAAATGGCTAACTACATCAAGGAGCATGCTATCCCATGTCCTGATTGTGGTGCACACAATTTTACAGATATCCGTCAATTCAACCTTATGTTCAAAACATTCCAAGGTGTTACAGAGGATTCAACATCTGAAATCTACCTTCGTCCTGAAACAGCACAGGGTATTTTCGTAAACTTCCAGAATGTTCAGAGAACAACAAGAAGAAAGGTTCCATTCGGTGTTGCACAGATTGGTAAATCTTTCCGTAATGAAATTACTCCAGGTAAGTTCATCTTCCGTGTTCGTGAATTTGAACAGATGGAGCTTGAATTCTTCTGCAAACCTGGCACAGACCTTGAATGGTTTGAATATTGGAGAGCATTCTGCCGTGACTGGCTCTATTCTCTTAATATCAAGCCTGAAAATCTTCGTCTTCGTGACCACGACCCTGAAGAGCTTTGCTTCTATTCAAAGGCTACAACTGACTTTGAATATCTCTTCCCATTCGGTTGGGGTGAACTCTGGGGTATTGCTGACAGAACTGACTACGACTTAACTCAGCACAGCAATACAAGTGGTAAGGCTCTTGAATACTTTGACCAGACAGCAAACGAAAAATACATTCCTTACGTTATTGAACCATCTCTCGGTGTTGAACGTCTTTTCCTTGCTCTTCTTACAGAGGCTTATGATGAAGAGGTTGTAGATGCTGAAAAGAATGACACTCGTGTTGTTATGCATTTCCATCCTGCTATTGCTCCTGTTAAGGCTGCTGTTCTTCCACTTTCAAAGAAATTGGGTGACAAGGCTGACGAAATTTACGAAATGCTTTCAAAATATTTCAATGTTGAATATGATGATGCAGGTTCAATCGGTAAGAGATATCGTCGTCAGGACGAAATTGGTACACCATTCTGTATCACAGTTGACTTCCAGACTGTTGGTGACGATGAAACTGAGGCAGATAACTGCGTAACAGTTCGTGACAGAGACACAATGGAACAGGTAAGAATGCCTATCGACCAGTTGGTTGATTATATTAATAAAAAATTGGAGTTCTGATATGTCTAAAAATCTTTTGCTGATTATCAATCCTATTGCGGGTAAGCGTAAATCTGTTGACTTTCTTCCTAAAATCGTGAAGGAACTTGAAGAGGCAGATTATAGCGTAAGTGTCAGATACACTGAGATTGATAAGAATGCATACTACGTAACAAAACATTATGGTGAGGGTAACAAGGTAATTATTTGTTGCGGTGGTGACGGAACATTAAAAGAGACAATCTGTGGCGTTATGGAATTGAAATTGGATGTTAAAATCGGTTACATTCCATTTGGTACAACTAATGACTTTGCTCATTCTTTGCATATTCCTACAGATGCCGAAGACGCTATTGAAGCAGTGCTTGAAGGCAAGACAAGAGCCATTGATATCGGTGACTTTTGTGGTAAGGAACAGTTTATCTATGTTTCTTGCTTCGGTAATCTCTGTGATGTTTCATATAAGGCAAAACAGTCACTTAAAAATAAAATTGGCAGGGGAGCATATTATTGGGAATCAGCAAAAGAGATGTTTTCCATTAAAGGCTTTAAGGCAAAAATAGAATGTGATGATGGAGAAATTATAGAGGGTAATTTCTTCTATGGTGGTGTTTCAAACTCATATTCTGTTGCAGGATTCCCTGTGCTTAAAAAGGCAGGAGTAGAGTTTGACGACGGTTATCACGAGCTAGCGATGATTCGTATGCCTAAAAATCCTATGCAACTTGCTTCAATTTTAAATGCAATGTTTGTTACAAGAAATGTTGTGGATAACAAGTATCTTGTTGTAAAGCGTGGCAAAAACTTCAAATTCTATTTTGACGACAAAGTCAACTGGGTGCTTGACGGTGAAAACGGTGGTTTCCATGATTTTGTTGAAGTGAAAACCTGCGAAAATGCTATTGAAATTTTCGTAGGTGACGATGATTAATATTAAAAGAATCTGCATTAACTGAATATGGTGATGCAGATTTTTTGTAGGTGAGTTTATGGGTGAAAAAATCAAAAAAGCAATAGGTATTGAGGGGACATTCAAAGAATCGGTTGTTCCTATGATTAACTATTGTTACACAAACATCTTCCTCGGTGGTGCAGGATACATAATCAGTATGTATTTCAGCATTTTCCTGACAAAGGTAGTAGGACTTGATATCAGATATGCTGGTTTTATAACAATGGTTGCTGTTGTGTGGGACGGAATCAATGACCCGATTATGGGCATTATCACTGACCGTACCCGTTCAAAATACGGCAGACATCGTGCATATTTAAAATGGGGCATTCCACTTGTGTTTGTATCATATATAATGCTGTGGAATTCCTTTGGTCTTGACGGCGAAAACCATCCTTATTTAACAGTTGCATATTTCGTGTTTGCATATGTGCTTTATAAAACTGCTTATACAATTATAACTGTGCCACATACTGCGATGCTTCCTGAACTTGCACCTGAGTATAATAAGAGAACACAGTACACATCGGTAAGTTATATTTTTAACTCCTGTGGTATGATTCCGTCATACATTATTCTTCTTATTCTGCTCTCAATGTTCGGATTCTCGAACGGACTTACAAGGGACTCAAAAATGCCATTCCTTATTGCAGGTGTTCTTCTTGCAACTATGTACAGTGTGGCAATTTATGGTACTTTCAAATTGGTTAAAGAACCAAGCTCGCTGGATATGAAAAACGAGCCACTTGATTTGAAAGCCGCAATCAAGGAGTATATTCTCGTTTTCAAGAGTCGTTCTTTCAGACAATATTTCGGAGTTAGTTTCTTCTGGGAAACTGCAAGAAGCTTTTACTCAACAACATATATTTACTATGTAACTTTCCTTGCAAACCAGTATAAATTTTATCCGATTTTCAATACCTTTGCAGGTGTATTTGAAACAGCTGCATTCCCACTTAACTATATGCTGACAATGAAGCACGGCAAGAAAAAATGTGGTACAATCGTAACACCATTTATGATTTTAGGTCTTGCAATCGGACTTATTGTCCAGGCAAGTCAACCAGGTACACCAAAGGCAACATATATGCTTATACTTATGATTTTGGGTGTTGCATTCTATCCATTTGGTATGAGTGGTATCGGTTTTGTATGCAATAATGTTTTCCCTGATTTGACTGATGTGGATGAGCTTATTACAGGGCGTCGTCGTGAGGGTGTTGTTTCAACCTGTAACACAATGGTTAAGCAGGTTACAGGTGGTATAAATACGTTTATAGTAACTCTTATTCTTGGTGGTTTCGGTCTTGATACAAAAAGTGAGGCAACGGAATTCGTTGAACAATCCGACTCTGCGATTTTCGGTATTCGTCTTTGCGTTGCACTCATTCCGATGATTTGTGCTTTGATTTCATACATTCTTTTAAGAAGATTTGAAATGACAAAGGATGACCATACAATGATTCGTGCAGCAGTTGCTACCAAGCATAAATATGGTAGTGTCACATTGACTGCTGAGGAAAAAGCAAGATGCGAAGCCCTTTCAGGTCAGAAACTCCAGAATACCTGGCTTGGTAAGGACAACGACGAAAGTCAGGGACACACTCTCGACAGAGATGAAAACGGAAATTATATAATTCTCATCGAGAAAGAAGCCGAGAAAAAGGCTTTAATGGAAAATGCATGAGGAGGGAATAACAGTGGAAAAGATTGATATAACCAAAACTGCACCGACAGTGAAAAGAAGCAAAATCTTTGACTTTTTCTTCTATTTTATTCAATGGACATGGTGCTTGCCTGTAAATATTGTGGGTGGAATTGCATACCTCATCTGTACAAAAATATTGAAGCGACCACACCAAAAATTCGACTATGCTTATATAGTTTATCTCCCTTGGAAGCAGGGTGGACTCTCAATGGGGCTCTTTATCTTCATGAGGGATAAGCACGAAAATGAAAAGTGGACATATAATACAAGAATTCACGAATATGGTCATACTTGGCAATGTTTACTTTTAGGTCCGTTATACTATATTGTTGTGGCACTTCCATCTGCAATCTGGTGCAACTTCTTTGCAAAGTACAGAGAGAAAAATAATATTTCATATTACAAGCTTTATTGCGAAAGCTGGGCAAACAGCTGGGGAGAGAAGTTTTCTAAGATGAAACGTGTTCAGAATGAGAAATAATCGACATAATTCGACTGTTTAGTTTCTTGACATTATATGGATAATATGAGATAATAAAGTGTATAATAAAATTAGAAAGAGGCGTGAATAATGAAAAAATTAGTTTCATTAGTTTTGGCATTGGTTTTGATAGCAACTGCTATTCCATTTACAGTTCTTAATGCGACAGCAGCACCTACAAATATGTATATGGGCGATGCTAACGGCGATGGCGAAGTTACGGCAATCGATGCTCGTACTACTTTGAAAGTAGCAAGTGGTAATGAGGAAGTTGACTATGAAACATTTCTTCGTCTTGATATGGATGGTAATGGTGAAGTTACTGCTATTGATGCACGTATGGTTCTTCAGACAGCAGCCGGTAACATGGAAAAGGTTCCTTATGATAATGGCTTGCCAGACCCTGAAGAACTCAAAGATACTCTTAGATTGTTCGGTTATGAGTATGACGCAGAACAGAATATCTTCTACACTCACCTTAACCCATGGCAGAGACAATTTGGATTTGCAGACATTTATGATACTTCAGCAGCGTATGCTTCAATGTGGTATATGACACTTAAAATTGACTTCGAATACGATGACCTTCTCTGGAGACTCCAGTGGTGGAAAGGTCAGTATGGTGTTCTTGAAGGTGCTGAATTAGGTGTTTATACAAAGAAGCCACAGAATAAGGATTTCCCATTCTATAAATGCGCAGCCGACGAACATCTTCTCGAAATGTATTTTGAATACTATCAGAATGCTGCACAGTACAACACTGGTGAACCTCTTTTCACAAGATATGAACAGGAACACTGGTGGCTCACAGGCTTTAAGTTTGGTGTTTGCGACCCAACAAAGAATGTTCTCAAAGCAAGTCTTATTGCATGGGACGATGAGATGGCTGATGGTATTGAAAAAGGCCTTAAAAATGTAACTGATAAAACAGGCAGACCAAATGGCTTTAAAGAGTACAAGTCTTGGCTTCCTGTTGAATTACAGGGTCATAACTTCTATGTAAGAGAAAAACTTGACGACGGACGCGTAATGTTCACAGTTGTATGGAAGGATGCAGGTTATCTTAACTATGGTAAGGAGCATGTTTGTGAATTCGGTGAACCGGTAATTGTTAAACAGCCAACTTGTGTTGACGAGGGTGTTCAGCGCAGAACATGTGCAATTTGTGCATATGAAGTTGAAGAAGCAATTCCTGCAGTACCTGGTAAACACACTATGAGCCTTCCTGTTGTTACAACAGTTCCAGGTTGTGAAACAGAAGGTAAGACAAAGACAAAATGTATTCATTGCGATTACTATGAAACAGGTACAGTTCCTGCAATAGGTCATAATATGGGTGATTGGATTGTTGTTACTCCTCCAACAACTGAAGCTGAGGGTCTTATGGAAAAGGCTTGTAAGAACAGAGGCTGTGGACATAAGGAGTCACAGGTTCTTCCAAAACTTCCGGCAGAAGAGCCTTCAGTTCCAGATACTGATGCATAAATAAAAAACAGACGGTGGGCAAAATGTCTACCGTCTATTTTTTGCATAAATTTAGGGAGTGATTAACACTCCCTTTTGTTATATTAAAGTTTTGAGAATCCGTGGCAGTTAATAAGTGCATCCAACTTTTTGCCTTCTTTACAGAGTGGACATTCGTGAGCAGGACAGCTGAAATACTCAGGTAAATCGTTAGGATTGAAAACTGAGTTAACCTCAAGGTCTGCACATTTCTTTGATGTTGCGAAGATTGATGCGATACCAACAACCTCGCCACCATAATATTTAATTGCTTCAATAGCAGCCTTTGCTGTATTACCTGAAGCAACAGAAACAGCAGTAATCAACACGTGCTTGCCTTTAATCATAGGAATAATATTGTCACGGAAAATAATCTGTGAACCATTTACAATCTCAGGAGTAACAACATAGATTGTCTGGTGAGCGTTGATGTTAACATAATCATTTTTTGTAAGTTCATCTGCAACGCAAGTAGCAATAACTTCAGTTCCGTCAAGACATAAAATAGTATCAACTATCTGATTGCTGTATTTATGGTTTTTGCAAAGCTCCTGTGCAACAGCCTTTGCTTCAGAAAGACGTGATTTCTGTGCAGCAACGTCAATGTAATAGTTACTGTGCGCACTGCTTGTTGCAAAATGTCCTTTAGCAACACGAAGAACGAGGTTCTTCTGGTTAGTCTTGATTTTTGAAATGTTTGATGTAGGCATTTTGTATCCCCCTATCTTCTTTATAATATAATTCTATTATAAAGGCTTATAAATTTCAAGAAAAATATGTGTGTGAAAATGTAGAAAATATGGGGGAAAATACAGTAAAAATGCCGAGAAACATTATTTGTTCTCATACTGCCTTCCTGTATGGTCGATGGTGTAGTTGTCTTTATAGATTAAATCCTCAACAGAAACAAAGGAATAGCCTTGGCTTTCAAGCTCTGTAAGAATTTTATCAAGAGCAGGTGCAGTGTTGGGGACTCCGTTATGGAAAAGGAGTATTGAACCGTTTTTAGTGCCTTTTACAACACGATTTACGATTTCATCAACTGATATCTTCGTATAATCAAGGCTGTCACAATTCCATTGAATTGTCTCCATTCCAAGGCTTTTTGCGATTTCAATGCTTTGGTTAGTATAGTCGCCTGAAGGTGCACGTACAAGAGTTATTTTTTGTCCTGTTATAGCTTCAAGCTTCTTATTACAGTTTTCTATTTCCGCCTTGATTTCATCCCTTGAACATTTTGAAAAAGCTTTGTGAGTGTCGGAATGATTTGCTATAGTGTGACCTGCATCGTAAAAAGCCTTAACACTTTCAGAAAATTTTTCTGCCCAGTCACCGACAATAAAAAATGTTGCCTTTGCATTATGCTTTTTGAGAATTTCAATTATTTGTTGTGTGTCCTGATTTGTCCATGCAGCGTCAAAGGTTATTGCAACTTTCTTTTCATCAGTTTCAACGGAATATATGGGCAGTTTCCTCTGGCTGACTGAAGCTGAAACATAATTTCCCGTTATAAGTCCTATAATAATGGAAATGGCTAATACTATGGAAAGCACACCCGTAAGTTGCCTTAATGAAAAAGTTTTAAACCACATAAAAAAAATCCCTCCCGTAGATTATACGAGAGGGACAATTTTTATTATGAATTATTATTTCATATTTCCTGCTCTGATTTCAGCAATTTCATTCTCGATAAATTCATCGAGAGAAGGCTGTTCTTCCATTTGCTTTTTAAGAGTTTTACCAACTACTACATTCATTACAATATTCACAATGAAGAGTGCACAACCAACAATGAAACCGATTCCTAAACTACATTCTGTAACGATTCCGCCACCAAGAGCTGTACAAGTAGATGTAAACTGTACAAAGAATACGGAAGCAACTCCCCAGCAGATTGTAGCGAGCATGTTAAGAAGAATGTTGAACTTGTATTTCAATTTGATACCTGCAAAAAGAAGAACGAAGAAATTGAGAACTCCGAATACAACAGCAAGAAGTAAAAGCACGCAAGCGATTACAACCATTGTAGCAGCTTTTCCTAAAACATCTCCACCCATAAGAGCAATAACACTACCAATATCTGTTTTAAGGAGATAGTTAAGTATAAATGTCAGGAACGAAACTGACTCATTACCCTGATAGAATGGAAGATTAAGTTTAAAGCTGTAAAGTGGGAGAAGAAGTGCGAGAAGAGGGGCAAAAGTAAGTACAAGACGTGCGATACGGAGCTTTGAACCTACAACCGCAGATTTGAAGTTCTGGAAATTATAATGGAATTTTGCAAAAGCGTGTTCTGCAAAATCAGCATCGTCAGATAAGCGTTTTTCCCACTGGTGATTAGGAATATTAGCACCACATTTAGGACATTCAGCCTTGAGGTCCCAGATTTTTAAGGTGTGTCCGCAAGAAGGACATTTAGAAGCCATAAAATCACTCTTTCTAAAATTAACTTTTTATATTGTACTACAATTACTTTCTTTTTGCAAGTCTAATTACATTCCATGAAAGTGGTTTAAGGTTAACAGTAAGTGTCTTGCCGTCAAAGTCAGGCTTAGGAGCTTTAAAAGGCTTAACAGGAGTAGCAATAGCACTGTTTTCTTCCTTGATTCCGTATCCACTCATTTCAATGCAATCAATAACTTCAAAGTTATCAAAGTCAAGAAGTGAAACGTCGAAAAGCACATCCTCACCCATGTTTCTGTTAACTGCGAAGATTGTAAGGCTTTCTTTATCTTCACTCATTGTTGCGATTGATTCAATGTCAGGAACGTCTGTGAATTCCTTTGTGTCATGCTTAGGAGAAACAACTCTTGAATCGAGAGTGTAGCCACGACCATAATTTGAAAGGTGCATAAATGGGTAGAAGATTGTCTGTTCCCAGCAAGCACCACCGTTTTCAGTCATAATCGGTGCAATAACATTAACAAGCTGTGCGAGGCATCCGATTTTAACTCTGTCTGCATTCTTAAGAAGTGTCATAAGCATAAGAGCAACTAAAAGTGCATCCTCAAAGTTATAGATATCTTCAAGCTGATGTGGAGCAGTACTCCATTTTTCAACATGAGCACCATTTGAATGATACCATACATTCCATTCGTCAAATGAAAGGTTAACAGTATGCTTTGAACGTTTTTTTGCTTTTATGTAGTCGCAGATGCAAACAACGGACTTGATGAACTCATCCATTTTCATACTCTTTGCAAGGAATGAAGGAGTGTCGTCTGAACGGTTGTCAAAATAAATGTGAAGTGAAAGATAGTCAACTTTATCGTAAGCAAGGTCAAGTGTTGTTGCTTCCCACTCACCGAATGTTGGCATATCACGGCTTGCACTTCCGCAAAGAACTGTTTCTATTGAATTATCAGTCCATTTCATAACCTTTGCAGCTTCAGCAGCAGCTCTGCCATATTCAACTGCAGTTTTGTGTCCGATTTGCCAGTCACCGTCCATCTCATTACCCAAGCACCAAAGCTTGATGTTGTGAGGGTCTTCATAACCGTGTGAACGGCGCAAATCACTCCAATAGCTACCGCTTTTGTGGTTACAGTATTCAACAAGATTTCTTGCTTCTTCAGGTCCGCGAAGACCAAGGTTTACCGCCATCATAGGCTCGGAATTTGCTTTTCTGCACCATTTTACGAATTCGTTTGTGCCGAAAAGATTGGGCTCTGTAACTCCCCAAGCAAGCTCAAGCTTTTTAGGACGGAGTTCAATCGGTCCAACGCCGTCTTCCCAATTATAGCCCGAAACAAAGTTTCCGCCGGGATAACGAACTATGGGTACATTGAGCTTTTTAATCTCTTCAATTACATCAGTTCTGAAGCCGTCCTCGTCAGCGAGGGGGTGGTCGGGCTCGTAAAGTCCGCCGTAAACTGCTCTGCCGAGATGCTCAATGAAAGAGCCATAAATTCTTTTGTCGATTTTTGCACTTGTAAATTCAGATACAAGTGACATTTTTGCCTTTTTCATAAATATTTAAACCTCCCCGGAGGGTAATATAGCGATTATTCAGCGGATTTGCTTGCTTCTTCTTTCTTTTCAACCTCTTGTTTTTCAGAGAGGAAAGAATGAAGCAATTCAATATTTTCGTCCATATCCATTACAAGACTTGAGCCCACATTTGAAATGTTACGGCTTGACCAAGTGCCGTCTGCGGGTACTTGATGCTGAACAATGTCATAAGCGAGTGCGTTGTTTTTAAGTGCACCCATACCTAAATCGAGAATTTGGTCAGATGTGAGATTAGTCTTAACCAAGGGTGCTACTGTTTCTGCAATAGCAACAAGCTCGCCCAACTCTGTCTGCAGAGCCTTTTCTACCATTGCGGTGATTACCTCGCGCTGACGCTGTGTGCGCATAAAGTCGGAGTCAAGTTTGCGAATTCTTGCATACCAAAGTGCTTGCTCGCCATTTAAAAGGACATCTTCGCCCGCGGGAATTTCAACGGGTATTTTGGGCTTTTTAGAAGTTTTGACATATTCGCTTTCACGCTCGGTGACATCAACATTAATTCCGCCCAATTCGTCAACAATGGTTGTGAAAATTTCAAAGTTTACGAGCATATAGTAGGGGATATCCACTTTGAAGTTCAGCTCAAGCGTATCAACAAGCATCTGTACACCACCGCGGAAATATGCCGCGTTGAGCTTTTCTTTCCAGCCCTTACCTGCAATTTCAACAAGGGAGTCACGCAAAAATGATGTGAGCTTAATCTGCCCGTTTGTGTTGTCAATCGTTAAAAGCATCATTGTGTCAGAGCGGGAGTCGTCATCAGCCTTGCGGGCGTCAATGCCTATAAGCAAGATGTTTGTCTGATTTGGGTCGCTGTAAAGCTCGGAGGAGTCAATATATTGATTTTCCTCCAAGGGCTCGTCCGTGTTAAAGGATGAGAGAATTCTGTCAACAGTTTGGTAGCCGTAAAAGCCTATGCAGGAAACACCTGCAATTATAAGGCAAAGAAGAATTATAAAAGTATTTCTTATGGGATGTCTTTTTTTCTTCTTTTTCTTTTTGGGCTCATTTTCGGAGGAAATATTTTCATAAACCTCGCTTACATCGTCATAAGAAATTTCCTGACGGCGACGGTTTTGCACCGCGCTGTTGTATTTAACGGTGAAATCGTCATTGAAATAGTCCTCATAAGCCTTGGGTGAGGGCTTTTTTTCTGCAGTGTCAGAAAATGATGAAATATCTTCGTATTTATATTGGTCAGCAGAGTTGCTGTAAATGTCTTCGTATTGGTCGCCCGACGATGAATTGCTGAAAATATCTTCAAAATCGTCGTTCAAATTATTAAAACGGTTGTCAGCCAACTTGCACACTCCTTTTTAAGTTTTATATAGATTATTCTACAACATAAGCTCGAAAATCTCAATGATTTTGTAATAAAAAATTGCATTGTTAAAAGAAAATTAAAGAATAAATATCATAGCTCTTGAAACTTAAACAAAAAATATGTATAATGATAGACAGTTTGAGACGAATCTGCTTTGCAGATTCAATTTTTCGGGAGTCGATACATGTGTTAGGTAAATATGTACGGGTCAGAATAACAGACCCGATGCACTCCGTTGACAGTGAGAAGAATTTCACCTATGAATTGAATTTCGGTACGGTTGAGAGTGGGCTTGAACCTCATTCTCCTGTCAAGGGTGCTTATGTTATGGGCGTTACACACAGAGTCCGCATTTTTGAGGGCCGTGTAATCGCAATAATTAAAAGAAAAAATATGGGCGGTATTTATTTGGTGGTTGCACCAAAAAGTAAAAGATATATCGTTCATCAAATCGAAGACGCAATTGAATTTGCAGAGAAACAAGGCGAATATGAGCTTTCGTGCCTTTATGAAGCCTCTTGCGGTGCGATTGTTTACCGCATAATCAACGGCGAATTGCGTTATCTTCTTATTAAGAACAAGAGAAGTGCAAATTGGGGCTTCCCCAAAGGTCATATGGAGCGTGGCGAAAACGAAAAAGAAACCGCCTACCGTGAGGTGCTTGAGGAGGCGGGAATTCACATTCGTTTTATTCCTGATTTCAGATATAAATCTGAGTATTCAATTCAAGGGCGAATTGAGAAAAAGGTTATTATATTTTTGGCAACTACCGATGATACAAGCACAATAATTCAGCGTGAAGAGATTGAAGAATATCTTTGGCTTAAATTTGACAAGGCTATGAATTCGCTTAAATTCCCCAACGATAAGAATTTGTTGAGAAAAGCGAATGAGTATCTTGAAAAAATGGGGGTAGCAACCAATGGTTGAACAGATTGTTGACGCAATAATGAGCTTTTTGCAGGATAAAATTCCCGAGGAATTAGTGGCATTTGTAATTTCTCTTTTGCCCGTTCTTGAGTGCCGTGGCGGTATGATTGCGGCTCGACTTATGGAAATTCCGTTTTTAATGGCATCAATATCAATACCTGCTGCAGCGATAGGAAGAAGACCTACT
>CALBQZ010000031.1 GCA_937899735.1 uncultured Clostridia bacterium
TTTGCTTAAGTGCCCACCTCGGTTGCTCTCGCCGTGTAAAATTTAGAGAGAATTTTAATATGCGGATGTGGCGGAACTGGCAGACGCGCAGGCCTCAGACACCTGTGGATATTGCTTCCTTGTGGGTTCAAGTCCCATCGTCCGCACCAAAAACGGAGAAATCACTTTTGTGATTTTCTTCGTTTTTTGTTTGTGAAAACAAAAGGGACTTGAACCCGAAGTTATATTTTTCACAAAATCCCTTGCGTTAATGATTTTATAAATATATAATATAATTTAAGTAATTTATCTTTATTTCGGAGGTATCATTATGGCTCCATTTGAAAATGTGAAAAAGAATTTTGGCTTTGGCTGTATGCGTTTGCCACGCAAAGGTCCGCTTATTGATTATGCTGAATTCAGTAAAATGGTAGATGCTTTTATGGAGGCGGGCTTTAACTATTTTGATACTGCTCATGGCTATATGGAATTGCGTAGTGAGTCAGCGGTCAAAAAGTGCCTAACTTCGCGCTATCCCCGTGAAAGCTACATACTCACTGATAAACTCAGCGACGGATTTTTCAAGAAAGAAAGTCAAATAAGACCCTTCTTTGAAAAGCAGTTGAAGGCTTGCGGAGTTGAATATTTCGACTTCTACCTTATGCACGCGCAGAATGCTACAAACTTTGAAAAATATAAAAAATGCCGTGCATATGAAACTGCATTTGAGCTTAAAAAAGAGGGTAAAATTCGCCATGTTGGTCTGTCATTTCACGACAAAGCAAGCGTATTAGAGCAGATTTTGACCGAATACCCAGAAATTGAGGTTGTGCAAATCCAGTTCAATTATCTTGACTATGATGCGGAATCCGTCGAGGGCAGAAAATGCTATGAGGTCTGCCGAAAATACAATAAGCCAGTAATTGTTATGGAGCCTGTTAAAGGTGGCAGTCTTGTGAATCTTCCCGACGAGGCTAAAAAGGTTTTCGAGGATTTGGGCGGTGGTAGCCCTGCAAGCTATGCAATCCGCTTTGCCGCTTCGTTTGAGGGTATCTTTATGGTACTTTCGGGTATGGGCAATATGGATATGATTACTGAAAATATCGGCTTTATGAAAGATTTCAAGCCCTTTACAGAGGAAGAATACGAGGCAGTGCGTAAGGTTTGCAAGATTATGAATGCTCAAAATCTTATTCCTTGTACCGCTTGCCGTTACTGTGTTGACGGTTGCCCAAAGAATATTCCTATTCCCGAGCTTTTCTCTTGTATGAACGATAAAAAGCAGTTCAAAAACTGGAATTCCTCATATTATTATGACGAGGTGCACAGTAAAAACGGCAGGGCTTCTGATTGTATCGGATGCGGTAAATGTGAGCAGGGTTGTCCACAGCATCTTGAAATCCGCAAGCTTTTAAAAGATGTAGTAAAGGAATTCGGTAAATAATGAAAAATAAAAAAATCTTGAATCTTGTGCTTTCGGCAATGTTTTTAGCTCTTTGTATTGTGTTGCCGTTTTTAACGGGGCAGATTAAAGAAATCTGCAATATGCTGTTACCGATGCATATTCCCGTAATGCTTTGCGGACTTATTTGCGGTTGGCAGTACGGTGCCGTTGTGGGTGCAGTAGCACCGCTTATGCGTTCGGCACTTTTCGGTATGCCTGTAATGTTCCCCAATGCCTTTGCAATGGCTTTTGAGCTTGCAACATATGGCTTTGTAATAGGCTATTTATTCTCACACGCAAAGTGGAAATGCATAAAATCCCTTTACCGTTGTATGTTAATTGCAATGATTAGTGGCAGAGTGGTATGGGGTTTAGTGCAGATGTGTATTTTGGGACTTGGCGAGGGCGGATTTACCCTCACAATGTTCATTACAAGCTCATTTTTAAATGCAATTCCCGGAATAATTCTGCAGGTTGTTTTAATCCCTGCGGTTATGCTTGCTTTGGGTAAAACTCATCTTGTGAAATTCCATAAAAAACATAAGGAGACTGTATAATGGAATTATTATTTATTATATTGGCTTTGCTTGTTATTCTTGTAGCGGTGCTTGCCATAAATACAATAAAATCAATTAAAAGTGCGAGAAAGCTTACCGAATTCAAGCCATTTTATAATGACGAAGAAATAATGAATTACGCACTTCGCTTGCAGAAAATGATTAAGTGCAAAACTGTTTCTGTAAAGGATAGCTATGACGATACAGAATTTGCCAAGCTTCGCGATGTGATGGTTGAGCTTTTCCCAACAGTACATAAAACGGCAGAAAAAATGACCTTCGGTGACGATTGTTGGATTTATAAAATTAAGGGCGCAGACGAAACACGCAATATTATGCTTATGTCCCATCACGATGTTGTGGATGTAAGCGGTGAATGGGAACACGATGGCTTTTCAGGTGAAATCGCAGATGGTAAAATCTGGGGCAGGGGAACGGTTGACACAAAAACTCCTCTTTTTGCTGAGTTTTCTGCATTGGAAGAGCTTTTAAATGAAGGATATGAACCACCTTGCAATATCTGGATTGGTTCTTCTCATAATGAAGAGCTTGGTGGTGACGGAATCCCTACAGCGCTGAAATATTTTGTAGAAAATAATATTAAGTTTGAAGTAATTCTTGACGAGGGTGGTGCACTCATCGAACCCCCTTTAGGTGGAATGAAAGCAGATAAATGCGGTATGGTGGCTGTTCACGAAAAGGGCAGAATCAGTCTTGTTTGTACAGCAACAGCTGATAATGGCCATGCAAGTCTTACTGCTGCAGCAAAGGCAACTCCGGTTGAAAGAATGTCTGCATTTATAAATGAGATTACAACTAATGACATTTTCATCCGTCGTATGAATCCACAGGTTGAAGCGATGCTTAAATCTTTAGGACCATACTGTGGCTTCCCAATGAATATGCTTTTTGCAAATCTTTGGCTTTTCGGTGGAATTATCAAAAAGGTAATGCCAAAAATCAATGCACAAGCAGGTGGACTTATCGGTACAACATGTACTTTCAATAATATTGAAGGTAGCACAGCGTCAAAACAATGTACAGCAAAGGCATTTGTTCGTCCTGTTGATGAAAAGGATTTTGAAGAAGATTTAAAGATGTTCAAAGCTGTTGCATCAAAATACGCAATCTCTGTTGAAATGACGGAAGATAGTGAGTATCATGGCCCTGCAGATATGACAAGGCCTCAGTTTGAATACACAATGAATTGTATCGGTGAGATTTTTCCACAGTATCCTGCATCACCATTTATTCTTCCTGCAGGTACGGATGCAAGAACGCTTACTGATGTGTGCGAATGTGTGCTTCGCTTTGCACCTATTAAGCTTTCTGCTCAGCAATTAGCATCAGTTCATGCTGAAAACGAGAATATAGATGTTGACTCAGTTGCAAACTGTGTCGCATTTTATAAGCATTATATTAAAAATTATAAATAAGGGAGATATATTATGAGTAATTGGATTGACAACAAAACTGTAGTAATTACAGGTGCTTCAGCAGGTATTGGTAAAGGTGTTACTGAAACACTTATCAAAAAGCATAACTGTAAGGTTATCGGTATTGCAAGAAGTCAGGAAAAAACAGAAAAGTTCGTTGAGGAATTAGGTGACTATGCAAAGAATTTCTCATACAGACTCTTTGACGTTTCAGTTAAGGAAAACTGGTTTGAATTTGCAGAATATCTTAAGGAAAACGATATTCACCCTGATGTTCTTATTAACAATGCAGGTATCTTGCCAAAATTCAATAAGACACAGAATTATTCAATCGAAGAAATCGAAAGGGTTATGAATATTAACTTCTATTCAGCAGTTTATTCAATCAAGGCATTGTTACCAATGATTCTTGAATCAAGCACACCTGCAATCATCAATGTTGCTTCTTCAGCTGCTTTAATGGCTCTTGCAGGTACTTCTACATATTCAGCAAGTAAAGCAGCGCTTAAATCATTTACAGAGTCTTTAAGAGAAGATTTAAGAGGCAAATGCTATGTTTCAGTTATCTGCCCAGGCTTTACAAAGACCGATATCTTCCGTAATCAGGATTCTAACACAGCAAAGGGCGAAAAGATGATTAATGCTATCAGCACTGACTGTGATAAGATGGTTAAGATGATTTGCAATGGCATCGAAAATAAGAGAGAACTTATGATTTTCGGATTTGATGCAGAATTCATGAAGATTTTCGGAAGACTCACTCCTGTACAGGGTGGACGACTTTTCAGCGCAGTTATGAAAATGTCAAAGCTTCCATTGTTCGATGCAGTTTTTAAAGACTAATAATTAATAACCAAACAAAAAGAGGAGAGTGAAAACTCTCCTCTTTTTCTATGCCTTTTTGAAATTATAACTTCATTGCAACGTCCCAAGCGCCCCAGATAACTGTACGAAGATTACCAACTTTGTTTGCATCACCGATAACGTGTACGTGCTTTGCTTTTTCAGCAACAGGAGCTGGCTTGTAACCAACTGAAAGAATAACTGTATCAGCCTCAACATCAACTGTCTTACCGTCTTTAGTTGCGATTGTAACACCATTGTCACGGATTTCAGTTGTACGGCTTTCAAGGTAAACAGGAACATTGTTTGTCTTGAAGAAATCACGGAGGTAGCTTGTGTTAGCAAGAGCAACACCAGGAGTTGTGATAAGGTCATCCTGCATTTCAACAATAACAGGTTTCTTGCCCTGAAGATAAAGCTCGTAAGCGATTTCACAACCTGTAAGACCACCACCAACAACTACAACCTTATCACCTGCAAGTGAGTTGTCAAGAAGGAAATCAACTGCTTCAATAGCCTTTTCAGCACCCTTAACAGGAATCTTATTGGCAACTGAACCTGTTGCAACAATTACTTCGTCAGCACCGAGAGAAGCAATATCCTTAACTTCTGTGTTCATATGGATTGTAATTGCATCATAACGCTGAATTTCGCGGTTATACCAAGCAATAAGGTCACGGTCTTTTTCTTTGTATGATGGAGCAGCTGCAGCAATAAATACACCACCGAGTTTGTCGCTCTTTTCATAAAGGTCAACCTTATGACCACGCTGTGCACAAACCATAGCAGCTTCCATACCACCGATAC